>DATDLS010000072.1:0-37201 GCA_036519195.1 Occallatibacter sp.
TTCAATGATGGTGGTCGCCACGAGCACATCGTACTCATGATTCATGAAGGCCAGCATTACGCGCTCCAACTCTGTCTCGCCCATCTGGCCGTGGCCCACCACCACCCGCGAGGCAGGCACCAGTTCCTGAATCCGCGATGCAATTTCGTAGATCGACTCTACGCGATTGTGGACAAAATAAACCTGGCCGCCGCGCTCCAGTTCGACCTCAACTGCGGATCTGATGATTTTCTCGTCGTACTTGGCCACCAGGGTCTGGATCGCCATACGATCTTTCGGGGGCGTTTCGATGACGCTCATGTCGCGCAGGCCCACCAGCGACATATGCAGCGTACGCGGAATGGGCGTGGCCGACATGGCCAGAACGTCAATTTCCTTGCGCATCTGCTTGAGCCGCTCCTTGTGCTTGACGCCGAAGCGTTGCTCTTCATCGACAACCAGCAGGCCCAGATCCTGGAACTTGACGTCTTTGGAAAGCAGCCGATGAGTGCCGATTAGAATATCGATGCGGCCCATCTCCACCTGCTCCACAATCGCCTTCTGCTCTTTGGCTGTGCGGAAACGAGAAATCATCTCGATATTGATCGGAAACTGCGCGAAGCGCTTCTTGAATGTCTCGAAATGCTGAAAGCTCAGGATCGTCGTCGGCGTCAGCACGGCAACCTGCTTGCCGTCCTGCACGGCTTTGAAAGCGGCGCGCATGGCCACTTCCGTCTTGCCGTATCCCACATCGCCGCACAGCAGCCGATCCATCGGCGTGGTCGATTCCATGTCGTGCTTGATGGCGCGAATCGCCGACAACTGGTCGTCCGTTTCGCTGTAGTCGAACGCGTCTTCAAACTGCTTTTGAAACTCATTGTCCTTGGAGAAGGCCGTTCCCTGCGCCGTGGCCCGGGTTGCGTATAACTTCAGCAACTCGGCGGTCATGTCCTGCATGGCCTTGCGCACGCGTGCTTTTGTCTTGGCCCACTGCTGCGAACCCAGCTTGTTCAGCACCGGGGCCGGTCCGGTGTCGGTGGAGCGGTATTTCTGAATCAAATCCAGGCGCGTGAGCGGTACATACAACTTGGCCTGCTCGGCAAACTCCAGAATCATGAATTCGACCGAGAGCCCGTCCTGCACAATCTCTCTCAGTCCCTGGTACTGCGCGATTCCATGCTCCACGTGGACCACATAGTCGCCCACGGTGAGGTCGCGGAAATCAGAAACAAAGGCAGCCGTCTTTGATCGCTTCGGTTCGGGCCGCGCGGCGACATCAGCCTCGTCGGAAAGATCGTTGGCCCCGAACACAACCAGGTTGGCATCAGCAAAACTTACGCCCGCAGAGAGCGGCGTTCGCACAATCACCGGCACCCGCAAATCGCCCGCCAGATAGCTGCCCTCATCCAGCATGGTTTCGCCCGGGTGGGGGTTGCGACTGCCAAGACGATACGGAATCTGATACTCGCGCAGCACGGTTGCCAGCCGCTCGACGTCGCCCTGGTGCGGCGCCGCCAGCACCATGCGCGACTCCGCCGCCATCAGGTTTTTCAGCTGCTCGATCAGGGCCGGAATTGATCCGTGGAAGCGCAGCGTAGGGCGAGAATTGAGCTCAATCTCGCCCAGCGTCGAGTCTTCATCGAGCACATCCACCACTCCCAGCTGATCGATATCGAGCCCCATGTGCGAACTGAGCGCCGCCTGAAGCATCTCCGGCCGCATGTAAATGTCTTCGGGGCGAATCAGCGAACCCATGGCCGATCGCTCATGCCGCTGCTCGACCTTGTTCCACCAGCGCTCGATCTGGTTGCGCACCATGGCCGGCTCTTCAATAAACAGCGCGCATTTGGGCAGCAGAGTGAGCAGAGACCGCTCCGCGCCGGCCACGGCAGAAAAAAACTCCCAGCCGGGAAACACGCTGACCCCGCCGGCCGCCGCCATTTCCACAGCCATCGCGTCCTCGTCGGCGTCGTCTGAAACTTCCACCCGCTGGCGGCTCAGGCGGGCATGCACCGCCGCCAGCAAGCGTTCGGTCACGGGCGTTTCCGTCAGCGGCAGCAATTGCGCTTCGTCCAGTCCCGATTGAGAGCGCTGCGTTTCGGGATCGAATTTGCGGATACTTTCGATTTCGTCGCCGAAGAACTCGATGCGCACCGGACGGTCGGCTTCGGGCGAGTACACATCAAGAATGCCCCCGCGGCGCGTGAACTGGCCGGGCATCTCAACCAGGTCCATGTGGGTATAGCCCACCGATGCCAGATGCGCGGTCAACACCTCAACATCCACTTCTTCGCCGCGTTTGATCGTCACCGCAAGGCCGGAGTAATAATCGCGATCAAACAGTTTCAGCGCGACCGACTCGACGGGCGCAATCAGAATGGATACGGCTCCGGTAGCCAGCTTCCACAACGCCGTCGCGCGCTGTTCCTGAACGTCAGGATGAGGGGAAAGGTTCTCAAACGGGAGCACGTCATGAGCCGGCAGCCGTACGACAGTCGCCGCCTCGATCGCCCCGGTCAGCTCACAGCCGGCGCGCAGCATCGGTTCCAGTGCTTCGGCCGCCTTATTGTCCGCAACCACCACGATCACCGGCTGGCGGGCGGCTCGCGCCATCAACGGCACATAGAGCGCCCGCGCCGTCGCTGTCAGCCCGGACACACGCCTCCGCCCCGTGGCCAGGCTTAAATGCCTTCGCACGCGCTCAAAACCCGAAGAGTGCTCCAGCTCCGCGAAAATTTCGCGGACGAACGGGAGGATCATGAGAACTCAGTTTAGCAGCGGATGCCTTGGGTCGAATTTTCGACTCGCAACCGCAAAGCTCCATCGCACCCGAAGGAAACGCTGCGATGATCACCATCCTGCTTCACTTCCTGAAAATAGTTATTTTTTCGTAAATTAGATCGCCGCAGCCGTGCGGTCGAGTTTTGGGGTAACACTTGGCTCAACGGCGCAATTTCTTGCGCAAACGATCAAATCATTCATCAGGAACCAATCGCGGCCATCGCAGCTCAGGATGGCCGCGAGATTGCGCCAGCACGCTCCGCTCGGTCACCAGAATCACCCCGCTTCCATCAAGGCTTCCCGGACCCGGGGGGGGGCAAAACAACCCCTCGATTCAAGCGTCTACCGATTGTCAACTGGACAGTGCTCGCTCGCCTTGACTACTCCGCGCCTGGCTGGTGAACGTAAACCTGCTGCGGAGCAGTCACCTGCACCAGGCCTTCGACCTTCAGCTTCAGTCCTTCGATCATCGGCTTGCGGTTCAGCTTGGCGGAAAACGCCAACCCATATTGGTTGTCGAATCGCCGCATCAGATCGCTGAAGTACGGCTGGAACGAAACCGGATTCCCCGTCCCCTCCCAGTAATTGTAACCACCCGTCGCCTGGCCCAATTCGCTCAGCAGGCTCTGCCCGCCGTCGGCCACAAGCGAGTTTCCCCCTCCCGGCCCGCTACGCCAATAGAGCGTATACACCACCAGGCCGGCGCGCACCGAATCGCTGATTGCCGCCTGCAGGTAGGGATCCTCCGGATCGAATCGGCGATTCTCCGGGTCCACGCCATCGCTCAGCAGCACCACTTCACGCCGGGCATCGGAGTCGTGCGAAGGCCAGTTTTGCGCCAGGTCAGAAAGGCTGAAGTAAGGATTGGTCCTTGGGCCCGCCGGCAGATGCAATTCACTCGCCGCCCGGTTATGGTCTGCTGAAAGCGGGCCGGCCATGACCGTGCGCCCGTTCTCCATGTAGCCGATCGCAATCTTGGTGCCTGGGTTCAGATTTTGAACGAAGCTCCTGATCTCTTCGAACTGGCGTCCCAGGTTCCGTGCACCGGAATCGATCATCAACACCAGTTCCAGTTTGTCGTTGGGTGCCTTGAACGGAGCCCAGCCCGTGATCTCTGCCTCCTTGCCATCGACCTTGGCGCTCACATCCTGCGGTCTGACGACGGGAGACACTTCATTGTGCTTGGTGAGAACTGTAATGATGGCGCGCCCTTGTCCTGCCCCGGGTTCGCCCTGAGCAAATGGGTTCACTGTCACCAGCAGCACCGCGGCAGCAATCGAGGCCGCTAAACGATTTCGTTTCATTCAATTTATCCCTTCAAAGTCACCCAGCATGCGGTGCTTGTAGATCGTCCAGTCGCGCGATCAATCTCGAGACCGGAACTACTGTCAAGTTAGACGCGCCCCGGACCCCACCGGGCACGCTGCGCGGCAGGTGAGCCGGGCGCCCGAATTTTCCATTTTGACATCGGCAAAGCAACCACAACGGCAAATTTCCGAGAAACGGGCTCGATTGGCCCCTCTCTGACTCACTTTCCGCCGATCCTTGCGGTGATCGGGATTCGCCCCCCTGCCGGCATCCTTATACAAGTTCGTTCACGGGTAATGCGCGAAACTCATTTGGAAAGGGAAAGCTGTTCGGTGTGCGGGAGACGACTCCGCCACCGGTGACGCGTGACTTGCCAATCACTTTGCGTACGAAAGCGAGATTGACGGTATCGCCCAGATCCGGGAGTTCGGTCCACTTCGCTTCGAACAGTTCGATGCGTCCGCCGGCATCCACGACGAAATCCACTTCGCGAGTACGGTCGCGCCAGAAGAAAAGGCTGCTGGTGCGGCCGGCGCGGCGCTCGCGGTCTCGAAGCTGGGCGAAGACGAATGTTTCCCAGACGGCGACTGCCGCGGGCGACTGGTGAAGAGCTTCCTCGGATCGGATATTGAGCAGGGCGCAAAGAAGCCCGGTATCTGCGATGTACAGTTTGGGGCTTTTGACAATGGACTTTGTAGGGTTCGAGAACCACGGCTCAAGCAATACGACCTGGCCGGAGGCTTCCAGCATGGACAGCCATTGATTCGCTGTCGATGGCGCAATCCCAACATCGCGGGCCAGGTCCGCTTTGTTCAGCAGATTTGCGGACCGGAGGGCGCAAGCGCGCAGAAACCTTTCAAAGTCCCGGAGGCTGCCAACGTTGGCTAGGGCGCGCACGTCGCGTTCCAGGTATGTTGCAAGATAAGAATTGTAGAACGCTACCGAATCGATGTCGGGGTTGGCGTACAACTCTGGAAAACCACCTCGTAGGATGGCGGCTTCGAGTTCGGTGTTTGGCAGCGCGCCGCGGATTTCGGCCAGCGAAAGCGTCTCCAGTTCGACGATGTCTGCTCTGCCCGCCAGCGATTCGGAAACATTTTTCATCAGGGTGAACTTCTGCGATCCCGTAAGCAGGAATTGCCCGTTGCGCGTGCGGTGGGCATCAACGGCAACCTTGAGATGCCGAAAGAGGCCGGGGGCATACTGGACCTCGTCGATTGTCACCGGCGGCGGATGACGCTGAAGGAATCGTTCCGGCTCCTTTTCGGCCTGTTCGGCTACTGTCGGAAGATCGAGAGACACGAACGCGTAATCCGGGAACAGATGCCGAATGGTGGAGGTCTTGCCAGTTTGCCTCGCACCCGTCAGGACGATGACGGGCCGCGTCTTCGCAGAGCGTTTCAGGTGACCCTCCATATCGCGCGGAATCCACATGCGCAAAATATACGATACAATCGCATATTTTGCATAACCTTGCCGGACCTAAATCCAACTCGGCGACAGACTCAGCGCCTGCGCGAGCTGAGAAACCGTCAACAATGGGGCAACGCCGGGAATATAGAACCCGACTGTGGTAGAAGCTAACGTCGTTATAAATCAAGCAAATGCATAAGTTTTGATTTTTTGATATCGGGACTCAATTTCCGCCGACCGCTTCGGCGAACGAATAGAAAAAGTCCAACGACTTCCAGTAAGATTCCACTGGCAACCGCTCGTCCTGGCCGTGGGCGCGATCGTCTTCGCGTTCCAGCGCAATCGCCGAGTAGCCGTAGCAGGGAATGCCCGCCTGCGCAAAGTAGATGGAATCACTGGCGCCGTTTTCCATTACCGGGGTCACCGGCGTACCCGGCCAAATGGCCTGGGTGAGCCGCGTCAGGGGTTCAAACACTTCCTTGATGGGAGCCGGCGGCACCATCGCCTTCCTTTCCGGAGCGGTGTTGGAAACCACGCCTGCATCGGAAACATACTTCACCGTGAGTTTTTCGTCGCCGAAGACTCCAATCAGCATCTGGCGAATCTCTTCCGGCGAGTGCCCAGGAAAGATTCTGCAATTTACGTTCGCCTGCGCGGTTTGCGGCAGCGCATTGTTGGCGTGCCCGGCGGCCAGGCGTGTGGCCACGCAGGTGGTGCGGAAGTTGGAGTTGAAGCTGGGTTCCGTGCTCAGCCGCGCAGCCGCCGCAAGGTTCGGCGGTGTAGCCAGAATTGCCTTCATGTCTTCGGCGGCCTGTCCGGTCTCCTGCCCGGCCAGATTGAGGAAATAAGTCCGCGTAACCTCGTTCATCTCGAAGGGAAATGAGTACACAGCCAGCTTGCTCAACGCCGTAGTCAGCTCATAGATCGCATTGTCTGGCCGCGGAATGGAACTGTGACCGCCGCGATCGACCGCCGTCACCTGGTAGTCGGAATAAACTTTTTCGGTCGCCTCCACATCCGCCACCACCGCGCGTCCCTTGTCCAGTTCCACACCGCCCGAGTCCGGATTGATCACGAAGGCAGCGTCGACCAGGTCGCGATGCTCCTTCACCAGCCAGTCCGCACCATTGAATTTGCCGCCCTCTTCATCCGCAGTGAGCGCCAGAATCAAGTCGCGCTTCGGTTTGTAGCCCTCGCGATGCAGCCGCAAAAATGTAAACACCAGCGCCGCATCCGAATCCTTCATATCCTGGGTGCCGCGTCCGTAGTAGTAACCATCCTTCTCGACGAATTGAAACGGGTCGGTAGACCAGTCTGCGCGTAACGCCTCAACCACATCCATGTGGCAGAGAAACACCACCGGCTTCTCAGTCGGCGTTTCCGCCGCGCGAATGCGCACCACCAGGTTCATCTTGCGCGGGTCGGGGCCCAGCAGACGCACGTCTTCCGGCGCGAAGCCCGCATCAAGAAAGCGCTTCTGCATCGCCATGGTGGCCGCCGTCACGTTGCCCAGGGGCGTATCGGTGGTGTTGATCTCGATCAGCTGCTTGAAGATCGACCGCGCCAGCGCCCGATCCTCGGGTGTGGTGGCGGGCAAAGAGCTCTGGGCAAGCGCTGCCCGGCTCAGCCCAGCGGCAAAGCAGACCGCAAGGGCCAGGACGGCGATCGAGCAAAATAATGGGGTTCGGGGCATGACGGCATTGTATCGCCCGGCCCAAACCATCGGGCGTCATCCAGCAGGCGCTCGCGCGTTTGCGCCCCGCCCGAAATCGATTTAACGTTGTGTCACAATGGAATCGAGGTGCAGGATGCGGTCGAAGTTTCCGGTTGTCGTTTCACTTGTTGCGCTCGCGCTCTCAGCCGCAGCACAATTGCCCGACAAGCCGCTGAAGCGCCCCAAGATCACCGGCATCTCGCACATTGCTGTTTACACCTCGGACGCGGCCGCCACCGAGCACTACTACGTGGACGTCATCGGCGCCGTCAAGCAGCCCGATCCGGAAGATCCCAAAGGCATCCGCTACGCCGTCAGCGCCACCCAGTTTGTTGAAGTGCTGCCGCTGCCGCCGGACCAGGGCGTCAATCGCCTCGACCACACCGCATGGAAAACGACCGACGCGGAAACCATGCGGCGCTATCTGAGCCTCCGGGCATGGAAGGTCCCAGGCCAGGTCGAAGAAGGAGCAGACGGAAGCCGCTGGTTCGCCACCAAAGATCCGGAGGGCAACAAAGTGGAGTTCGTCGAGCCGCCGGAAAGCCCCAAGCCTGTTGCCGCCACCGGCGCCATCAGCCATCACATCATCCACGTCGGCTTCCTGGTGCACAATCGCGCCTTGGAAGACACCTTCTACCGCGACCTGCTCGGCTTCAAGCCCTACTGGTATGGCGGCATGGTCGAAGGCAAGATCGATTGGGTCAGCCAGCAGTCGCCCGACAGCCACGACTGGCTCGAATACATGCTCACCAGCGGGTCCTCCGGCTCCGGCATTCCGTCCAACATTTCCCAGCGCAGCCTGGGCGTGCTCGATCATCTCTCCCTGGGCGTGGATTCGGTCGACACCGCATATCAAACGCTGAAGGAGGCCAAACGGCTGGAGGGCGTAAGAAACGACGGCCACACCCAGATCGGCAAAGACGGCAAAGGCCAGTTCAACATGTACGACCCCGATGGCATCCGTATGGAGCTGATGAATTTTCACGCCAGCGAAAAGCCCTGTTGCTCGCCCTTCACCGCCGATGACCCGGCGGAGTGAGGGCAGCTGTTCACCCAGCACGTTAAAATTCCAATATGCCCGCCACTGCGCTCGCTCCAGAAATTCTGGCCAAGTACGAACCCGTCATCGGACTCGAAGTCCACGTCCAGCTGCTCACCGCCAGCAAGGCTTTCTGCGGCTGCGCCAATCACTTTGGCTCGGAGCCCAATACCAACATCTGCCCCGTCTGCCTGGGCCTTCCGGGCGCGCTGCCTGTACTCAACGCCAAGGCGGTCGAATTCGCTACACTGGCGGCACTGGCCATCAACTGCCAGGTACGTGAGCGTTCCATCTTCGCGCGCAAGAATTACTTCTATCCCGACCTTCCCAAGGGCTACCAGATTTCGCAGTTTGACAAGCCCATCGCCGAGCATGGCTACATCGACGTTCCGACTGCCGACGGCGTTATGAAGCGCATCGGCGTCACCCGCCTGCACATGGAGGAAGACGCCGGCAAGAGCCTGCATGACGGCTTCGCGGATTCCCCCACGCGCACCTATCTTGACCTCAACCGCTGCGGAACGCCGCTGATTGAAATCGTCTCCCAGCCGGATATCCGCACGCCCGACGAAGCCTTCGAGTACCTCACGCGGCTGAAAGAAATCCTGCTCTACACCGGCGTTTCCGACTGCAACATGGAAGAAGGCTCGCTCCGCTGCGACGCCAACGTCAGCGTCCGTCTCAAAGGCGCTCCCAGGTTCGGTACCAAGGTAGAAGTCAAAAACGTGAACAGCTTCCGCTACGTGCGGGCCGCTCTCGAATATGAGATCGCGCGCCAGATTGAAGTCGTCGAGTCCGGTGACCGGGTGATCGAGCAGAGCCGCCTCTGGAACGCCGCCGAAGGCCGCACCTTCTCCATGCGCTCCAAAGAGCAGGCGCACGACTATCGCTACTTCCCCGAGCCGGATCTGCCGCCGCTCATCGTTTCGGCCGACTTCCTGGCCGCAGCCAAAGATAGGCTCCCGGAGCTGCCCGAAGCTCGCCGCGCCCGCATGATCGCCGAGTACGATCTGAGTCCGCAGGACGCGGCCACGCTCACCGCCTCGCGCCAGTTCGCCGACCGTTTTGAGGCCGCCGCACGCTCGGCGCGCAACCCGCGCCGCGTCGCCAATGTGCTGCTGAGCGAAGTAGGCGGACGTCTCAAGGCGCTGGGCCTGGAGCAGGAGCAGTCGCCTGTTTCGATGCCAGGCATTGTCCTGGCCACCGACCTGCTCGATGAAGGCAAGATCAGCTCCAAGCAGCTCAAGGGCCTGTTCGATATTTGCTTTGAGAAGATGGAAGACTTCCCCGCCGTGTACGAGCGCGAGAAGCCTGAGCAGATTACCGACGCCTCAGCAATCGAAACCCTGATCGACCAGGTCATCGCCGCCAACCCCAAGCAGGTGGAGCAGTATCGTGGTGGCAAAAAGACCGTAGCCGGCTTTTTTGTCGGGCAGGTGATGAAGGCGTCGAAAGGCCAGGCCAATCCAGCCCTGCTCAACGAGCTTGTGGTGAAGAAGCTGGACGGGTAAACACCCCCCGTCTTACTTCATCCTGAGCTCGGTTTCATAATCCTTGCGGGCATCCCACTGGCTTACCGTCTTCACGGCGCTTTTGTGGCCGGCTTTTTCGGCCCAGAGCTCGTGATCTTCGGCCATGTCCACCTGGGTAAAGCGGAACCTGCCCTTGGGGTCGGAGTCAAAGCTGCGGATCGTCTTGGTCTTCAGGTCTTTGAGAAAGACCGTCGCGCCGGAAACCGAATTGGACGAGGCGTCGAATACCGTCCCGGACACCACGCGCTGGCCAATATTCTGCGCCGCGGCCAGAGGCGGGTCGAGCAGCACCCCCACCAGCCCGGCGGGAACCATCCCGGCTGTCACCAATGCAAACGCCACGCCTGCCAGCTTCTTCCTACGACCAGGCCTCACTCGTCCTCCTCTTGCTCTTCGAACGGCTCGTCTTCATCCAGATCGCCGTCTACCCGCGCCAACTCCAGCGGTTCGACGCCGACCACCTCGTATTCTGTCCCGCATTCATCGCAGGCGACCACATCGCCTTCCTCTACTTCGTCCAATTCGATGTCAAGTCCATTCTCGCATTCAGGACATAATGGCATGGCAGCCTCCTCTCGTTCAGACTCATTGCATATTGTAGGATGACGGTACCTTGCGGTACCGCATCGCTATTCTTGGGGAGAAACCGGCCCCAGGTCAAGGGGCGAACAGCCTGTTTATCCGAAAGTTCCAACCCAGGAGAAAAAGTATGCATTTGCCTCCCACCTTTTCCCGCTTCGGAGCGGCTCTGGTGATACTCCTCAGCTCTGCTTGCGGAAGCGCCCAGCCCGATTTTCTGGCCGGCGCCAAACCCATTGTCGCAGCCCCGCCGGACCCGGCAGTCGCCCGCGCGCTCGAAACCATTCAACCCGCCAACATAGAACAGACGATTAAAGCGCTGGTTGGTTTCGGCACCCGCAATACGCTTTCCAGCATGGAAACCGATCTGCCTCCCGGCCAGGGAATCAACGCTGCCGCCGACTGGGTTGCCGCCCAGTTCGAACGGATCGCTCAGAAATGCGGCGGCTGTCTTGAAGTCCATCGCGACACGTTTACCGAGCCTGCCGCCGGCCGCATCCCGCAGCCGACCACCATTACCAACATCTACGCCATTCTCCGCGGCCTAGATCCCTCCCAGGCCAAGCGGATGGTGCTCGTCACCGGCCACTACGACTCCCGCATCACCAACGTGATGGACGCCCGCGGCGCAGCGCCCGGCGCCAACGACGATGCCTCCGGCGTGGCTGTTTCTCTGGAATGCGCCCGCGCCTTGAGCAAGCTGCATCTGCCTTCGACCGTGGTCTTTGTCGCCGTCGCCGGTGAGGAACAGGGCCTCAACGGCTCCAGTCATCTGGCCAAACTCGCCCACAGCGAAGGCTGGCAGCTCGAAGCTGTGCTCAACAACGATATCGTGGGCGGCAACACCACTCCAGGCGACACGCTGCAGCTCAAAGACCGCGTGCGGGTCTTCTCCGAAGGGGTCCCCACCGCCGCCACTCCGGAGCAGGCCCGCCGCATGCGCACGCTCGGCGAAGAGAACGACTCGCCCAGCCGCGAACTGGCCCGCGCGATCGCCGACACCGCGCGCACCTACTTCCCGGCTGAATCGGGCGCCGCCTTCGCGCCCGTCCTCGTCTTCCGTCCCGACCGCTACCTGCGCGGCGGCGACCACACATCCTTCAACCGCGAGGGCTTCGCTGCCATACGCTTCACCGAGTGGCGCGAAGACTTCAACCATCAGCACCAGAACATCGTGATGCCAGCCGCCGGCTCAAGTGATCCCATTCTCGGAGACCTGATTCAATTCGTCGACTTCAACTACGTCGCCAACGTTGCCCGCCTCAATGCGGCAACCCTTGCCACATTGGCTTCATCGCCCGGCCAGCCGGCGAACGTTACGATCGTGGCCAAGAATCTTGACAACGGCACCACGCTGCACTGGGACCCTCCAGCCGGCGCCGGCGCCGGCATCCACTACGAACTGCTGTGGCGCGAGACCAGCGCGCCGGACTGGCAGTTTTCCCAGACCGTTTCCCCGCAAGCGGACGGAGGCCAAGCGACCGTCACCGTTCCCATCTCCAAAGACAACGTGATCTTCGCCGTGCGCGCCGTCGACGCCTCCGGCCATCGAGGCCTGGCGGTCGTCCCCTGAGAGGCCGGTTCTGCTTCCTCACGCCTCGGCATCTTCGCTCAGGCGTAGGCTCGGGTGCAGTCGCTATCCGCTGGCGAGATCAAATCTCGCCTTTTTCCCGGGCTCCCATTACGCTCAGCGGACTCCGAGCAGAAAGTTCCCCTGCTTGCCCATCGCGTCCGCTTCCTAAGTCCACACCCAACCGCCCGCTCCGGCGACTGCCGGGCCGCCGTGGGCCAGATCACCGGCCGGGTCCTCTGCGGGCACCGGCCGGACCTCCCGCTTGGTTTCCGACCAGTGGATGGTCGATCCCTCTCGAAGTCAGACTATTTTGATTAAATAGTTTATTTTCAATAAGTTGGAAAGGGATCCGAAACAGCAGCTCAGATCGATCCGCCGCTGTCGGCAGTTCATGAAACCCCGATTCATCTTCGCCTCAGGGGAGGTCGTTGGGGCATATGCGGAACTTCGAGGAAGGCGTCATCGTGACCGAACGGATGCGCCGGGACGCACTCCGGCTGCGCCGCGCGCTGCTCCATCGCGAACTTCCTCTGGCTTGGCAGTTGATCAGAGCCATTCCAAAGAGTCTCGGCTTCAACACTTTGAAGTCCACCAGTTGGCTTCGGCGTACTCCCTGATGCGGCAGCGCCTTCTCGCGCTCTGTGAGACGAGCTACGCGGGGCCTTATCCTGTTCTGGCCGCTTCGCTCTCGAATAGCCTGACGCGTTTGAAAGAAACTCCGTCGCTCCACCGCGAAACAGAAGCCGCCCATCAACTGCACCTCTATTTGTGGCGCAGAGCCTTGATCGGTTCCAGATAGATGGCCCGCATCGCAGGTATCAGGCAGGCCATAGCAGCGACGGCCAGCAGCAGAGAACATGCAACGGAAAAAATCGTCAGGCTGGCTGGACCGCTGGCCATCCAGCGGATAATCAAACCGCCAAGAGTGAAGCTCAGGACCAGTCCAGCGATCATGCCGATGCCGACGCTCAGGCCCGCAGAGCTCAGGGCTGCGGCAAGGATATGCCGACGTTGTGCGCCGATCGCCAGGCGGATGCCGAACTCGCTCGTGCGTTGTGCAACGCTGTAGGAGACCACGCTGTACAAACCGACCGCTGCCAGGATCAGGGCCAGGACGGAGAATGTGCCGGCAAGGATCGAAACCATCCGTCCGCGATCCCATTCCGGTTCGCGCTCGATATGCGTTTGAAGCGATTCCACCTGATCGGAAATCTGCTGGCTGGAATTGACCGTGGCGATCTGTCGCCGGATGGTGCGCTCCATGACCGAAGCCGGAGTCGGCGTCGATGCCCGAACCAGAATTTGGATCCAGTCGGTCATGTAGAGGGAAAACGGCGTGTAGACGGCAGGCTTGACCGGCTCGTCGAGACCGCCGTTCGGGACATCGCCTACGACGCCGACGATCTGAAGCCAGTCATCGCTGCCCTTGGCGCCCACATCTCGGGGAGAACGATCATGCAGCCAAGGAACGCGCAGTGAGTGGCCGAGCACATCCCGGTCCGCAAAATAGCGGCGCACGAAGGTTTGATTCACCAGCACCAGTCTCGCCCCGCGTGCGGTTTCCGGCTCAGTCCAAAAGCGTCCCTTGAGCAAAGGGATGCGGAGCATCGCGAAATATTCCGGATCGACAAAATTGACGTTCGCAAACTGGGTTTCCGAAGACGTTCGCCCCGAAATCTCCATGGGAAAGTCCCAGTCGCTGACGGGTGGAGCAATGAGACTCAGGCTAACAGAAGCCACCCCCGGAATCTCCCCCACTCGTGCGCGGAGCTGTTCGAAATAGGCCGCGCGTGCAGCCCATTCGGCATATGCATGGACGTGGATTGGAATGGGGAAATCGGTAATATTGCCGGGGTCAAAGCCGAGCTGAGTGTGTACCATTTGCTCGAATTTGCCAACTGCGGCTGCGCCGACGGTAAGTAACAGCAATGCGAGTGCAATCTGCCCGCATATCAGTGCGGTATGCAGACGGCGGTTGCGCATGGTGCCGGTTTGCCGGCGAGTGGTCGCCTGCAGGGTTTCTGCAATCTGCGGCCGCGACATCTCGAGCGCAGGAACCAGTCCGAAACCGATACTGGTCAACAGTGCCAGAGCCAAGCTGAACAGCATCACCGGCAAATGAATGGGTATCGTGATCCCACGCGTGAACAACTGAAAAGGCATCCATCGCGCAATGAGATCGACACCACGCCATGCGAGCACTGTTCCCAGGATGCAGCCGGCCACGGAGATCAGCAAGGATTCGGTCAGCAGGTGGCTGGCAACGCGGACGCGGCTCGCGCCCAGGGCGAGCCGTATGGCGAATTCCTGCTGCCGACCGGCGCCGCGCGCCAGCAACAAAATCGACACGTTACCGCAGGCAATTCCTAGCAGTAATGCCACAATTCCAAACAGCCCGTAGAGAATGGTACCCAGAGGACGGGAATAAACCTCGCCGATGTGCCGTACCTGGACGGTGTACTGTGTTGGCCAGTCCTTCGGCCGCTCGCGTGCAAATTGTTTAAAGAGAGCGTCTACCCGCGCCGTGGCTGCCGCTGGTGTCATTCCTGGCCTGAGGCGCATCACCGAGGAATAGGTGACTGCTCCGGAGCTCGTGTCGAGCGGCACGTACACGTCGGGGTCCATCCACGTGTACCCTTTGGGCATGACCCCGAGAATCGTATAGCGCCGGTGTTCCAGGGACAGAGTCTGGCCGATGACGGATCGGTTGCCTTGAAAACGCTTCTGCCAATACTGGAATGTAAGGACCACGACCGGTTGCGGGGCCTGCCCCGGCGGCGCATCGGAAGGCAGAACTGTGCGGCCGAGCGCCGCAGGAACGCCGAAGAAAGGGAAGGCGTTGCCGGTCATGGCAACAACGTCGACATCGTCCGGATATTCGCCGCCCGTATCGTTGAGGTAGTTTTCATCCTGCGTAACGATGTCGGTGAAAATCGATGCCTGGCGAAGCTGATCGATTTCAGCCGGGCGCAATGGGGCAACGTTTTCGCGCCCCGTCGGATCGGTGAGGTAAATCTGGACAATGCGCGAGGGGTCTTTATACGGCCACGGATGCAGGAGCACTGTGTAGATCACGCTGAAGACTGAGACCGCGGCGCCAATACCGAGCGCGAGCGACAGAACAGCGATGCACGCAAAACCGGGATTGCGGACCAGCTGACGGGCAGCGAAGCGAAGATCCTGAAGAAAGGCGTGCACCATCAGCCCAGACCCATGCATTGGATGTTACGCGGTTATGGTATTGCTTGCGGCACCAAAGTTTCAACGCCGGCAATGTGCGGCTCGCAGTGATCCTGAACCGCGGGTATCATCATGGACACTCAGGATATCCTGAGAGAACTTGATATCGCAATGACCGGACTAGGACAGGCTCAACACCTCTTCGCGGCGCCGGCGATGCCGATTCGACGAACTTTTCCCTCTGCATCTGCGGCTGTATACGATTTCTTCGGGAGTGATCCGATCAGTTCAGCAACAGCTTTGCGGATCGGTTTCAGGTCGACCTCAGGTGAAAGAGCTTCGTGGTCGAAGCTCTCCCTCAGCTTGTCGATGCCAAACAGCGCCCGCGGCAACCGCGCGTAGAGCAGCTGGCCGAGAAGACTTCCTGCGGCCTCTCTACTGGCGCCGGCCGAGATCCCGAACGTTGCCTTCAAATAGGCGCTCAGGCGCGCGTAAACCTGGGTAAACAACACATCATAGTATTGCTCGGCCTGTTCGGGAAACCGTTCCGCCTCAGCCATGCTGATGCGAAGCATGCGGACCTGAGGCTGATAGAGCAATACCTCCAGATAGCGGCCGCAAAAAACGACCAGAGCCTCTGCGGGCTTTTCCGCGTAGTCGCCGGGTGTCTTCACTCTGTTCAGGAAGAGCCCTCGCACCAGCGTGATGACCGCAAGGAACAGTTTCTCCTTGCTCTCGAAGTGAGCGTATAACGATCGCTTCGAGGTCTCGGCGCGCTTGGCGACCTCATCCATCGACGCCCGCTCGAACCCCAATTGCAGGAATACGTCTTTCGCGGTCCAGAGGATGTGTTCACGAAGGGTTTCGCCTCGCCTTGCCATAACCCATTGTCGCCGATCTCGGTCACTTGACAACAGGAAAACGGTACGATACGGTTTACTAGAAGTAAACGGTACGGTATCGTCTACTTCAGATGGATCAGGAGGAAACATCATGATTGTCCTCACCACGCCCACAGGGAACATCGGTCACTTGGTTCTCGAGGATCTTCTCGGCGGCGGAGCGGGGGTCCGAGTGATTGCGCGCGATCCTCGGCGTTTGCCTTCGCACCTCCGCGAGCGCGTTGAGGTCGTAGAGGGATCGCACAGCGACACAAGGGTGGTCAACCAGGCGTTCAAGGGAGCCGACTCTGTCTTCTGGCTCGTGCCTCCGGACCCCAAGGTGGAAAGCCTTAAGACTGCCTACCTCGACTTCAGCCGTGCGGCGAGCGACGCCTTCCGAAGTCAAGGCGTGAAGCGCGTTGTCGTCGTCTCGGCATTGGGTCGCGGCTGGCCCCGGGACACGGGTTATGTGTCGGCTTCCCTGGCCATGGACGACCTCATCCTGAGCACCGGGGTGAACTGCCGGGTGCTGACGATGCCGTCCTTCATGGACAACATGCTTCGTCAGGTACAGGCCATCAAGAACCAGGGCATGTTCTTGTCTCTCCTCAGGGGCGATCTCAAGGCGCCTGCCTGCGCAATTCGGGATATTGCCAGCGTTGCGGCCAGGCTGCTGCTCGACTCTTCCTGGACCGGGCAGGCGAACGTCCCAGTGCTCGGCCCGGAGGATCTTTCCTGCGATGAGATGGCGCAGATCATGTCGGATGTGCTGGCCAAACCGGTGCGTTATCAGCAGATTTCCTTCGACGCCTTTAAAACCAGGCTTATCGGGTTTGGCATGTCCGAGTCCATGGCCCAGGGCATGATCGACATGATGGTGGCGAAGAATGAAGGTCTCGACAACCAGGAGCCGCGAACGCCAGAGTCCACCACACCTACCAGCTTCCGGCAATGGTGCGAGGAAGAGTTGAAGCCCGCCGTCCTCAACTGATCGACAGGGTCCGCTGTTCGACTCCCCGCATCGCGACAAAGGCAACAGGAGATTCTATGCATCCGACCGACAACACCATCCTCATTACTGGCGGTACCAGCGGCATAGGCCGCGCACTTGCGGAAGCTTTTCACGCACGTGGCAATCAGGTGATCATTGCCGGGCGTCGTCAGGCTCTGCTCGACGAGGTCACTGCCGCCCACCCGGAGATGCACGGCATACGACTGGACTTGGAAGATCCGAAGTCCGTGACTGCTTTTGTGGCGCAAGTCCGGGATCAGTTTCCCCGCCTGAACCTTCTGGTGAACAACGCGGGCATCTCCCGGCGCGAAAATCTCACGGCCGGCGACACCGACATCTCTGTCGCGATGTCGATCATCGCAACCAACATTCGAGGAGTGCTTGAGATTACATCAGCGCTGCTCCCAACCCTGATGCGGCAGCCCAGTTCTACCATCATCACAACGACCTCGGGTTTAGCTTTCGTTCCCTTCGCCCAGTTCCCCACCTATTGCGCGACCAAGGCCTTTCTTCATTCATGGCTCCAGTCACTCCGGTTCCAACTCCGGGAAACCTCCGTAGAGGTGATCGAACTGGTTCCTCCGTACGTGCAGACGGAACTATCTGGGCCTCAGCAGGCGACCGATCCCCACGCTATGCCGCTCGCAGACTACATTGCCGAGGTGATGCAGTTGGTCGACAATCCGAATCCGTCTGCTAGCGAAGTTCTCGTTGAACGCGTCAAGGCGCTCCGCTTTGCCGAGAAAAGCCAAAACTACGAACAGATCTTCTGGGCCAACAACAATCGCTGACACGGCTTTACACCCCGACGTCGCCAGCCGGGCAGAATCTGCGCCGATCACTCCGCGGTTCAGAGGTGCCGGATTGCGCAATCGTTGCCGGCTTATCGGACAAGTGAAGCCTAAAACCCTGCGGACAAAGCGCTCTTGGGTCACCGCCAGGAAAAACACGCGACCGAATGAGGGATCGACTGGTTTCGAGAAACAAAAACCAGAAGCTCGAAATCCACGCCCCGGCTTCTGCCAGCGGCTGGAACGGATGGGTGAGTGGATGACCTTGGGGAAAGCGTTGCGGCAGCACGGCCTCCTCCAACCCATCGTTGTCCGCCCGGAAACAGCGGCCGGGTGGCTCGAAGAGCGGCGATCCCGCCCGCCTCTGTCGGCTTCGATCGCAACTCTTTCTTCGTTGTTGCGCTTGAGGCCTCTGAATCGGCGCCCGCGAAGTACCTAAGCCAGCCGAAGTGGCGAGCGGCCTCCTCGGTGGTCTTCGCGACCACAGGGACGTGCCGGGATTCTGTCGGCGGACCCTCGTTGGCCAACGGATGCAGCAGGTGCGACTGCGGCGGGCCGCGGTCGCGGGGACCTAAGGCCGCATCCTTGTCCGCTGCCATACAAAGAGCGCAAGGTGGCGGAGGGTTTCTCCCGCGTGGGCACACCTGTCAGGCAGGCGAAAGGTTGGAGTGGGTTCTGATCAACGAGCTTGTCCTCTGATGGAAACGGCTGATCGCCTGCCGGCGCATCACTGATCGCACTTGAACTCGAGAAAATTCGACTTCCGGCACGTCCAGTTTGTGTCATCTTTCGGCGAGGATTTTGCTCGAACTGGGCACGATTTCCTTACTGGCGAAAGCCGTCATCCAAAGGTGGAAGTGAGCCGAGGTAGCGTACCAAGCCATCCAGGTCTTCTCCCATGATTCTTCTTTCATAGGAAGGCATCGGGTTGGTATTGATGATGGTGAACCTTTGAAGCCCCGGCTTGGCGTAGGTAGCGATTTCGCCGGACGCATCGATGATTCGCACCTGATGATCGTCCTCGCTCAGAATGCGGCCCGTAAGCGTCTTTCCATCAGCCGTGGTGAGTCGAATGAGGTTGTTACTCGCGCCAACCGTTGGAGATGGGCTGACAATGGCCCTTCGTATCTCGCCGGCGGTGCGGCGCGCTCCTAGGCCATTCAATGTCGGCCCGGTATAGCCCCCTTGTTGTTCGATGCGATGGCATGTGAGACAACCGTTCTCGGCGATCACCTGCTTCACGTGTCCGGACTTAGACGAAGGCGGGGACGAATTCAGGGAGGAATTGCCTGAGGCCGGAGAAGGCGTTGTCGACGGCGCTACCGCCGCCGGGGCAGGCTTGTCTGATGCATAAAATGTGTCGAGGTAAAGGACCACGTTGTCCAGATCTTCCTTCGTGCCATCTGTACCGCGAGATGCCATTTCGAAGACACTTTTCTTCCACTCATCCGGAGTCTTCTTGACGCGGGTGACCATGTCCGCCCGGTGACAGGCAGTGCAGTTGTGCACGAATTCCGCTTTGCCCTTGCCGTCCGGCAGAGCCTGGGCAACGGCTTGCCTGGAGAGGCAAAGAACGCACCAGAACGCGCACATCGCCGCAAGCGCTATTTTGAATTTCTGATCCATATTCTCATCGCTCGTCGAAGTTTGAGAGAGCGGAGTCGAATGGACCGTCGCGGCTTCGACTCCGACTCTGCTCAGGTTGTGGACGTTCGTGGTCTCATTTCGCCGTCAGGTGGAACAGCCCCCCTGGCTTGGCATCCTCGATCATCCACAGCGAGCCATCCGGAGCGACCTCCACGTCGCGGACTCTGTGACCCAGATCCCACCGCTCGGCAGGCGTTGCTCCTCCCTTCCCGTCGAACGTAATGCGGGTGATCGATTTCGATATCAGCCCGCTCGCAAGAGCCGAGCCGTTCCACTGCGGGAACATCGCGCCCTTATAGAACATGAGGTTGCCGGGTGCGATGACCGGGGCCCAGTAGATGACAGGCTGAGTCAGGTCCGGGCGCGTGTTCGGACTGGGAATGGGCACCCCGTCATAGTTGCGCCCGTAGGAGACCAGCGGCCAGCCATAATTTTTGCCGGGTTCGATCAGGTTCAGCTCATCGCCGCCCCTTGGGCCATGTTCAAGCTCCCACAACCGTCCATCGGGGGCAAAGGCCAGGCCATAGGGTGTGCGGATGCCAGTGGCCCAGGTCTCTGATGGCGTCAGGTTAGGGCCTGGAAAGGTATACATTCTAACGACAGGGGCCGTCTTTGCGGCTTCGGTATCCTCGGGCGGGTCGATGACGGGCACAGTGGCCGTGCCTGTCTTGCCAGCCATCGGATTCCCCGGGGCCGGTTTGCCATCCAGCGTCAGGCGCAGGATCTTACCGAGTGGCTGGTTGGGGTCCTGGGCTGGCGTCATGCGCTGCCGATCGCCAGAGGAGAGATAGAGATACTTGCTATCCGGAGAAAAGGCGACCTCTGCGCCGAACTGTCCGCCGTCCCCCCTCTCGCCGTCACGCCAGATGACCTGGAGCCCCTCGAGGCTCGCCGCATCATTGCCGATTTTCAACGTGGCCCGCGCCAGCGCAAGGCTCGAACCGCCGTCGCCCGGCTCAGAATACGTGAGGTAGACAGAGTGGTCGCTTTCATAATGCGGCGAGAGATAGACGCCCAGCATTCCACCTTGACCTCTCCAGAGAACGGCTGGCACGTTCTTGACGGGTGTCTTTGCTCCCTGCTGGCTGACCAGGAACAATCCGCCAACCTTCTCGGTAATGAGCATCTGCCCGTTGGGTAGGAAAGCAATCTTCCAGGGCAGGTTCAACGTCGTTACCTGGACCATGTTGAAGGGCAGGCTGGGCTCAGGTTTCTGTTCACCTGCATTGATCTGTGCAGATGCGCCGCTTGCGGCAAAGGCTAAGAAAAGTCCCGCGATCGCGAAGTTCTTCAACAGCTTCTCCCTTGAACGATTGGAATGATCGGACCGCAAAAACTTCTCTTCAGGCAACGCCTGTCGCCGCAATATTTGGGCCTGTTATAGAGTATCGTGCCCGGCGGAGGGCGGGTTCAACTGCCGAGATTGGACGGCTTTCGCGGTCCCGGCCGGGGAAAAAGTTGCCAATTGCTCTGGCCGGGCCTGGTGGCAATGAGTCCTGAGAACACGCATGCAGAATGTTTGCCCGAGCGCCCACAGCGCTTCCGGAATGCCGGCCTAGACCTCGTAATACCGATCTGAATAGGTGCCTGGGCCGATGCGCCGATCTCCGATAAACGGTTCAGACGCATGATTATGATTGTTCCGGTCATTTGAGAAAGGCGAAACATGCCGTGTTCCCGGCCTTTGCAGCACCACCCCTCCCGGGGGAAGGAATCAGGGGAGGGGTGGCGGGAAGGTTGTCTTCAGGCCGATTTGGCTAACAGGTTGTGAGGGTCGATCACGAATTTCTTGGCGGCACCTTTGTCGAAGTCCTTATAGCCTTTCGGAGCCTCGTCGAGGGTGATGACGGTGGCGTTGACGATCTTCGCAATGGGAAGCCGGTCGTAGAGAATGGCCAACATGAGCTGGCGGTTGTATTTAAGCACCGGAGTCTGGCCGGTATAGAAGCGGTGCGACTTCGCCCATCCGAGGCCGATGCGCAGGCTGAGGTTTCCGGTTTGCGCTGCCTGGTCGCTCGAGCCCGGGTCTGCGGTCACGTATAAGCCGGGAATGCCGATGGACCCGGCAGCGCGTGTGATGGTCATCAGGGAGTTGAGGACGGTTGCCGGGGCTTCGGCGCCGGATTGTCCGTGCGCCCTTGCTTCGAAGCCGACGGCGTCGATGGCGGCATCCACCTCAGGCTTCCCGACGATTTGGGCGATCTGGTCTTCGAGCGACCCATCCTTGGCGAGATCGATTGGCTCGAATCCGACGGATTTGGCGTGGGCAAGACGCTCGGCGTTCATGTCGCCGATCATCACGACCGCGGCTCCGAGGATGTGGGCGGCGGCGGCCGAAGCCAAGCCAACCGGGCCCGCGCCCGCTACGTAGACGATCGAACCGACTCCGACGCCCGCGTTCACCGCGCCATGAAAGCCGGTGGGAAGGATATCGGTAAGCATGGTGAGGTCTTTGATCTTCGACATCGCCTGAGCCTTGTCGGGGAACGGGATCAGGTTGAAGTCCGCGTACGGGACCATGACATATTCGGCCTGGCCGCCGATCCAGCCGCCCATGTCAACATAGCCGTAAGCTCCGCCTGCACGGCCGGGGTTCACGTTGAGGCAAACACCGGTTTCCCCGGAGCGGCAGGTGCGACAGCGGCCGCAGGCCACATTGAACGGGACAGTGACGAGATCGCCTTTCCTGATGTACTCGACGTCGGAACCGAGTTCGACGACCTCGCCGGTAATCTCATGGCCGAGAACCATCCCGGCCGGGGCTGTGGTACGGCCGCGAACCATGTGCTGATCCGAACCGCAGATATTGGTCGAGACTACCTTGAGGATGACGCCGTGACTGATCTTTTTTCCGGCTGGGTTTTCCAGTTTGGGGTAGTCGATGGATTGTACTTCAACATGATTCGGGCCGAGAAAAACGACCCCTCGATTGGACGCCATAAAGATTCCCTTTCTGCTGCTGGAGAGCGCGTGAGACTTTCGTTGCAATAGAAATCGATCCCGCAGTTCCAGCACCCGCGGTTCCAGGAGGAGACGAGATCGACCTACGACGTACAGGATCGGGGGGCCGCGTGCTTAGAAGGCTTTAGCGCCTGCTTCGGCTACGGCGTGGTCCTGCTCGCCGCTGCCGCCGGAGATGCCGATGGCACCGACGACCTTGCCGTCTTTCTTGATGGGGATTCCGCCGGCAAAGATCATTACCTTGCCGTTGTTGGAGGCGTGAATGCCGAAGAACTGGTCTCCGGACTGGGAGTTTGCGCCGAGGTCTTTGGTGGTGATGTCGAAGGCTCGGGAGGTCCAGGCCTTTTTCTGGGCGATGTCGATTGAGCCGAGCCAAGCGTTGGCCATTCGTTCGAAGGCGATCAGATTACCCCCTTCATCGACGACAGCGACGTTCATCGGTTGGCCGATTTGTTCCGCCTTTTTCTCGGCAGCGGCGATGATGCGCCGCGCGTCCTCAAGTTGAATCATTGCTTAATTTTCCTCTCTGCACGCGATTGAGCTGGCGCACCTATGCTTGGATGTACGGAATGAGGTTTTGGTGCAGGGACTCAGATGAGCGGGGAGAATGCGGGAGGCGGAATCTCTATCTCAGCCGCGAACGGCCGGAAAAATGTGAAGCCCGTTGAAGCCGGCTCGAGCGACGATGAGGCGGGGGTCGACATCGTCTTCCCGCCCGACTACCTCCACGCCGCTTCCGGCCCGGTCGTGGCCAAAGCCGGCCGCCATGCCCCGGCCGCCATGCCATTGATGCAGGCTCCAGCCTGCTCGAGCCAAGCCAACACCCAGGCCGCCTTGCGCAATCATGGTATTGAGGCCAAAGGCAGCTTTCACCTGAACCGTGTTCCCGAAGGGAGGTATCTGCCCGGATTGACCTCGGCTGGTGACACAGAGGGCCCGGCGGCGCCGACCCCGGCCGCGATCAGGAGCACAAGAGGCACACCACAAGAGGTACATCACAAGAGGTACATCACAAGAGGTACACCAGGAGCGCGAAATCCTGTGGGGAAGCCGAGCTGCCCGTCACCGTCAAGAGCGATGCCCGCGGGCAGGTACTCGAGGTTCCCGGTCCGGGGCCACAACCTCTGCCGCGTCCAGAAGCCCCGGCACTCCCGGCGCTGCCCAACCAACCGTGGGCCATTCCGAGGGCACAATCCGGCGCCGCAATGACACCGCACCGGTTCACCGTATACCCTGAATGAAGCGATGCCCAGACTTGGCGCCAGATCGTTTTCCTTCCCCGCCTTCAGCGGAGCAACCCGCCTTCTCGTGCTGGTTAACCTGGCCGCGTTCTTTGTCCTGCTGCTGGCCGGCGCACTCGCACCGCAAGTTGCCACCGGCCTCTACCAATACCTCACCTTTGCGCCCAGCATGTTCCTCCACGGCGCGCTCTGGCAACCGTTCACCTACAGCTTCATCCACAGTGGCATCACCGGAACGCTGTTCGAGTTGATTTCCCTGTGGCTCATGGCCGGCTTCCTCGAGCAGATGCACAGCGAGAGCTGGATCACGGGCCTCTACGTCTCGTCCGTTCTGGGCACCGCGGCTGCAGCTCTGGCCATCTTCGCCGTCAGCTCGACGCTCGGCTTCCCGCTGCTTCAGATTCCCCTCTACGGCTGCTTTGGCGGCATCTTCGGCATTCTCGTCGCCTTTGGCGTTCTACATGGCGACTTGGAATTCCTGCTCTTCTTCGTGATCGGCATCAAGGCGCGCTATATGGCCATCATCTATGGCCTCATCTCGATCGCCATGCTTTTCGGCGAGCAACGCATGTACGCCTTCGCGCAGCTGGGCGGCGCGCTGGCCGGCCTGCTGTTTATCCAGTTCGCCCCACGTCGTGGCTTCAACTTTGTCTTCAGCGAGAAGTGGTACGGCCTGCGCAATCGCTATTACCGCTGGAAGCGCCGCCGGGCCGCACGAAAATTCGAGGTCTACATGCGCTCCCAGGGACGCACCGTCCGTTTTGACGGCAAGGGCCGCCAGCTCGACGAAGACCCCGACGACAAGAAGCGCTGGAACTAGCCGGCTTGGCGTCTGCCAATTGCGCCTCAGTCCGATGCCGCCCAGGAGGCGATCAAACCCGGGCCGGCAGAGTAAAATCCTTGAGGAATGTCTAACAAAATTGCCTTCCTCTTTCCGGGTCAGGGTTCCCAGTTCGTTGGCATGGGCCGTGATCTTGCCGACCGCTTCCCGGTCGCCGCTCAAACCTTCCAAGAAGCCGATGAAGCGCTCGGTGTTTCCCTCTCCAAACTGATCTTTGATGGCCCGGAAGATGACCTGAAGCTGACCGAAAACACCCAGCCGGCCATTCTCACCATCAGTGTCGCCGCCGCTCGCGTGCTGGCCCAGCACGGCATCCGTCCCGCCTTCGCCGCCGGCCACTCGCTCGGCGAGTGGTCGGCTCACGTCGCTGCCGGCACCTTCCCATTGGCCGACGCCGTCCGCTCCGTAAAGGCCCGCGGCCAGGCCATGCAACTGGCCGTGCCCGCCGGACAGGGCGCCATGGCCGCTGTCCTTGCTCTGGATGCTGATCAGGTCGCAGAAGCCTGCCGCGAAGCCGCCCGGGAAACCGGCCTGGTGGTGGCCGCAGCCAATCTCAACTCACCCACCCAGACGGTGATCTCAGGCGCATTAGCCGCCGTCAAACGAGCTACCGCCCTGGCCAAGGAGAAAGGCGCGCGCCGCGCCGTGATGCTTGCTGTCAGCGCGCCCTTCCATTGCGCCCTCATGCAACCGGCCCAAGAGGAAGTGGCGCGGCTGCTCGCCTCGCTCACCCTCACCGATCCCAGCGTCCCGGTAGCCGCCAATATCACCGGCCAGTTTGTCACCAGCCTCGACCAAGCACGCGACGCCCTCATCCGCCAGGTCACAGGCGCCGTCCGCTGGGTCGATTGCGTGCAATCGCTGATCGCCGCCGGCCCCACTCATTTCATCGAAGTCGGCCCCGGCAAGGTGCTCTCGGGCCTGCTCAAACAGATCGACCCGGCGCAGAAATCGCTCAACGTCGAAGACGGAACCAGCCTTGAAGCCGCGCTGGCTCAACTGGCGTCGTCATAGCTTCCGAGTTGCCAGTTCACAAACTGTAGAGGTTCCATGCGCTTGGCCTTCGGCCTGGCACATGGAACCAAAATCAGCCCGCCCACCAGCTCCGCTCGCTTGGCTGACTCGCCCAGGGTTGCCAATCGATTCAGGCCCGCTGCTACGGTCCCAGGTACAGTTCCACGCCCGGAGGCGCGAAGTCCAGTACCTTCATCCGGGGATCGTATTCCAGGCTGAGCGGCTTACTCTTGCGCTGATTCACAAACACCGCCAGCAACACGCCGTTGCCGTAGCGTCCCGCCAGGGCAATCCGGTGGCTCTGAATGGCGCCATATTCGTTATCCGGGCTGGTCGAGCTCCAGTCCTGCTGGAACCGTGAGAACGGATAAGCTGCATGCTGCTCGGAATGCTGCTGCCAGTTCTTGTCGTGGACCCATACCCCGTACGCCGCAGCCAGGTCGTTTTTCTCTACATCGCCCAGGAAGTTGTTCACCGCCGCGCGGCCGAACAGGTAGTTGTCCCAGTTCCAGGGCCAGTCGATGGGGCGCCCGGCAATGAGCCACCAGGCAATAAGAAGCACTACGAGAAACCCTGCCGTGCTATAGAAAAACACCTGCCTGCGCCGGGCACGGGCAGCATCGAATGTGGGAGCATCGAGCAAGGTCATCGTGAAATTCCTCGAACTAAGCATACGGCAAGGAACAGAGAGCCGGGCCGAATGACCCAGTCACGGTCCCCAATCCCCTGTCTGGTTAGACACCCCGCCAGCCTGAACAGTTCCCGCAGCCCGAGATCTTGCCCGGGGCCCGATTGCAGCAGTCGCCGCAGTGCCGGATGCGGGACTGCGGCAACTCTACTTTCTGCCTGCCGCTGCCACGCTGTTGGTAGGATCTGCCCCCTCCCAGGTCACATCCGCCGTTGGCCCATAGGTGGAAGGCACGTCTCTGCCCAGCAGTCTGAGATACACCGTCAGCTGCGTGCGATGATGCGCGGTATGCAACACCCTCCGCCAGAAGATCCAGATCCGCTGCCGTTCGACATCGAAGAACGGCACCACGGTGAACCACCAGCTCTCCTGCTGCCGGGCAAAGAAGGCAAGCCGGTCCCTGGCCAGTTCGACGAATCGGGCCGAAGCCGTCTCCAGCGTCAGTACTGCCGGCAACACGAGCCCGGGCGCCGGCTCCGGCGTGCCCAGAAACTCCCCGAAGAAGCGCCGCTCGGAAAGCAGCTGATGCTTCAGAATCTCTCCCACGCTGCTCGAGCGCGGATGCGGCCGGTAATTCAGATCAGCCTCCTGAAGCTCCCGCCACGTAGACACCACCTTGTTCGATTCACTCGCGTAGCTCATCAGCAGGTGTTGAAAATGCGCGTCCCTGGCCTGCGGAATCTCCGCGTCCGGAATCGCCGTGTAGGCATAGTTCATGGCCGCAATCCTCCCCTCCGGCACATCGCGAGCAACCGCTGCTCAAGCGCCGGGCCTGATCGCGATTGCGCTCAATCCTCGCGACTGTACGAAGTCCTGCTCTTCTCCGCGTGGCGCTCGAGCGCCAGCTCAATCAGCCGCGTGATCAGGTCCTTGTAGCTCACCCCGCTCGCTTCCCACAGCTTTGGATACATGCTGATCGAAGTAAACCCGGGCAGCGTGTTGACCTCATTCAGATAGATGCGCCGCTTGCCGTCCGGCTCCATCAGGAAGTCGACCCGCGCCAGCCCGGAAAGATCGCAGGCGCGAAATGCCGCCACCGCCATCTCCCGAATCTGCTTGGTCTGGGCTTTGGTCAGCTTGGCCGGAATTACCGGCACCGATCCCTCCGACAGGTACTTCGCCTCGTAGTCGTAGAACTCCTTGGCGGGGATGATCTCGCCCACCACGCTCGCCTTGGCATTGTCGTTGCCCAGCACGCCCACCTCGAGCTCGCGCGCCTTGGAGGGCCCCGCGCCGCGCCGCGCGCTCGCGCCCACCCCCTGCTCCACCACCAGCTTGCGGTCGTACTTGGCCGCCAGCTTGAGCGCCCGACCCAGTTCACTGCGATCGTGCGCTTTGCTGATCCCCACCGAAGAGCCGAGGTTGGCCGGCTTCACAAAGAGCGGATATTTCAGCGCCGCTTCCAACTGCGCAATGGCTTTGCGCGGCTGACGTTCCCAATCGGCCCGCAGCAGCGTCACATGCTTCACAATCGGCAGTCCGGCCTGCCGAAACAGCCGCTTCATCACGTCCTTGTCCATCCCCGCGGCCGAGCCCAGCACGCCCGAACCGACGTAGGCAATCCCCGCCAGCTCAAACAACCCCTGGATGGTCCCATCCTCGCCGAAGGTCCCATGCAGCACCGGAAACACCACGTCCAGCGACTGCCCATCCAAAGCCGCATGGCTATCCAGCGCCGAATGCTCCCGCGCAACCAGCCCCGCCGGCTCCGGCGCCAGCAGCGCAGGCTGCCCTTCAGCCAGAACCCGCGCTCCCATCGTCTGCGCCGGATCACCCGCCCGCAGCCTCTTGGCCGAACTGCCGGCCGCCTCGGCAATGGGCTCGGATCCTTCCAGCAGGCCCTGCGCTGCCCCGGCCGTGAGCCAGTGCCCGCTCTTGTTGATCCCGATCGGCACCACATCGAACTTGGTCCGATCGATCGCCTTCAAAATCGAAGCCGCCGAAAGCAGAGAAACCTCATGCTCGCCGCTCCGCCCCCCAAACAACACACCGATCCGCAGTTTTTTCGCCATTGCCTTCCCAATCCAATTTCTTCGCCCGGCACAACCGGGCCAAAGACCGCCTTCAGCTGCCTAAAGGATCTTCTTCCCGAACGCCGAACAGGCCAGCTCCACCGCCAGGTCCGCCGTCCTGTTGTGCTCGTCGATCACCGGGTTCACCTCGACGATTTCAAAGCTCAGCAGCCGTCCATGATCGGCCAGAATCTCCATCGCCAGGTGGGCCTCGCGATAGGTTGCGCCGCCGCGCACCGGCGTTCCCACGCCTGGCGCGTCCTCCGGGTCGATCCAGTCCATGTCCAGCGACAGGTGGTAGCCCGCCGTTCCGCGGCCCGCGGCGCGCAGCGCCTCTTCCATCACCGTGCGCATGCCGCGTTCGTCAATGTCGCGCATGGTGTAGACCTCGGCCACGCCGGCGCGCTTGATGTTTTCCCGCTCCGCGGCGTCAATGTCGCGCACCCCGATCAGCACCGTGTTTTCCGAGGCCACCTTGGGCGAGTAGCCATAGATATTTCCCAGAAGTTCCGGCCCCAGCCCGAGCAGCGCGGCCAGCGGCATGCCGTGCACATTGCCGGACGGCGAAGTCTCCGGCGTGTTGATGTCCGAGTGCGCGTCGATCCAGATCACGCCGATCTTCTGCCCCTGGCGCCGATAAAACTCCGCCACCCCGGAAACCGAACCGGCGGCCAGCGAGTGGTCCCCGCCCAGCACAAGCGGCGTCATGCCTTCTTCCAGCGTCTTGAGCACCGCGTCGGCCGTGCGCGTGCAGGTCTCGGCAATCTCCGCCAGGTACCGCGCGCTTTTATCTCCGGAAGTGCGGGTCTCGGCAACTTCCACGCGAATATTTCCGCCATCGGTAACCTGGTGGCCCAACGCCTCCAGTCGCGCCTCAAGGCCCGCCACGCGCATCGCCGAAGGCCCCATATCCACGCCGCGCCGGCTGGCGCCCATGTCCAGCGGCACTCCGATCACCCGAATCTTTCGCGTCGGCAAGGTCTGCATTCCGCTCACTGAAAACGACGATCCCTCTTGCTGGTCGACAACACTGTTTGACATCTCCCCAACTCCCTCACGGCCGAGGACGGTTTGAGCCCTCTCCCGCGCATTCGGGCAGGCCCAAGGCCTCCCGGGAATGCAACCTGCGGCCTGAACTCTCCTGGCTAGCGATCCGTTGCCCGCCAACGCCCAGTTGCCATTAAAACATGGCCCCCGTACAAGTCATGAGAGGACGATTGGGACCGGGCTCTGGTGCCGGCTGCTTCGGCCTGCCCCGAGCCCGCCTGTGGATTTGCCGGATTCGATTTCATTGCTGCTCGAGCTCCGCCGGCCGGCCGGATACAACCTCTCTAAAATGAACCACAACGATTCACATCGAGCGGTAGGCATCTGGGCGTTTCGGTTGTAGGATAGAGTCAACAACACCGAAAAGTCGCGCCTCGATTGGACAGCGCGGATAGGGCATCGATTAAAGCGTTTTTGGACCCGCCTGACGGAACGATTCAGGGATTCCCTATCTTTTGCACTGGGGGCCAACGATTCCAGACTGTTTCCGTTTTCGCCGGATGAAACGATTCTTTTCACTGCTTATGATCGTGCTCGGTCTCGTCTCGGCTGCCGATGCAACCGAGCCAGCCGCGCTCACCTCCCTGCACGCCGTGCATATGCTCACCAACCAACAGGCCAGCCATGCGCTTCCCGTAGAGTTTGAGGCCACCGTCACCTATTACCGGAGCTATGAGCAGGTGCTCTTCGTCCAGGATGAGGGCGACTCCATCTACGTTCAGACGCCCCCGAAGAATGCCGGCCTGTTGCCCGGGGACCGGGTCCTGGTGCGCGGCAAAACCCACAACAGCTATCGGCCTGAAGTCTTCGCAGCCAGTGTGACCCTGCTCAATCACGGCGACCTGCCCAAACCGGTTGTCGCCACCTTCGACCAACTCATCCGCGGCCAGCTCGACTGTGAGCTGGTCAAAATGCACCTCGTCGTGCGCACTGCCGACATCGCGCTGAGCATTCTCTCTCCCACGCGCAGCATCAGCCTGCAGACCGTTGCCGATGGCGGCGTTATTCACATCAGCCTGGATAGCGACGACACGAACGTCCTCAAGGACCTGCTCGATGCCGAGATCGAAGCCGTGGGCGTGGCCTCCGGACGGTTCGACGGCAAGATGCAGTTAACCGGAATCGACCTCAATGTCTCCCGCCTGTCGGACATCAAGGTGCTCAAGCATGCCAGCGTCGTTCCCTGGTCGCTTCCCGTCACTCCCATGGGAGACATCCTCGCCGCCTACCACGAAGACAGCCACACCGAGCGCGTCCTGGTGCATGGAGTCATTACCTACTACCAGCCGGGTTCGATGGTGGTGCTGGAAGACGGCGAACGCAACCTGCGCATCATGACCCGCACCTATACCCCCATGCGCATCGGTGATATGGCCGACGCTACCGGCTTCCCCAACCTGATGGACGGCTTCCTCACCCTGACCAGCGCAGAAGTCGAGGACAGTCTGCTGCGGGCTCCCGTGCAGCCCATCGCAGCCACCTGGGATCAGCTTTCCGCCAGCGCCAATCTGTTCGATCTGGTCTCCATCGAGGGCAAGGTGGTCATGCGGGAACGCGAGGCCGCCCAGGATGAGTTCGTCCTGCTCGCAGCCGGAAACCATCCGTTCTCGGCGATCTATCGCCATCCCGATGTGGCCAGCCAGATCCCGCTTCACCCGCTCAAAGAAGTCCCCATCGGTGCCACGGTGCGCGTGTCCGGCATCTGTGTTCCTTCCACCTCGGATGCCTTCAACGGACCCGTTCCATTCGATATTCTGCTGCGCTCCTTTGACGATGTCACCGTCATCGCCAAGCCTTCCTGGCTCAGCATTCCTAACCTGGTGCGCCTCGTCGCCCTGCTGCTGGGGGTCCTGCTGGTGGTCGGTATCAGGAGCTGGCTCATCGAGCGCAAGGTGCGCCGCCAGACCACGGCGCTGGCCTATGTCGAGCGGCGCCGCAGCCGCATCCTCGAAGACATCAACAACTCCCGGCCGCTGGCCAATGTCGTCGAACAGGTCACCGAGCTGGTCTCGTTCAAACTGCAGGGCGCGCCCTGCTGGTGCCAGATCGCCGATGGCGCCCAGCTGGGAAATTGCCCGTCCAAGCTCAGCGCTTTCCGCATCGTCCAGGAACTGATCCCGGCACGCTCCGGGCCGCCGCTCGGCACGATTTTCGTCGCGCTCGATCCGCTCACCCAGCCCCGCGAAACTGAGGCCGAGAGCCTGTTGGTCGCCGCATCGCTCTGCGCGCTGGCCATCGAAACGCGGCGCCTCTACGCCGATCTCAGGCGGCGCTCTGAATTTGATCTGCTTACCGACACCCACAACCGATTCTCACTCGACAGGCACTTCGACGCGCTCATCATGGAAGCCCGCCGCGATGCCGGCATCTTCGGCCTCATCTACATCGACCTCGACGAGTTCAAGCAGATCAACGACCTCTACGGTCACCACGTCGGCGACCGCTATCTCCAGGAGGCCGCAATTCGAATGAAGAGCCAGCTCCGTCCCCACGACCTGCTGGCGCGCCAGGGCGGCGATGAGTTTACCGCACTGGTCACCGTGGTCCACAGCCGCGCAGAGGCCGAAGAGATTGCGCACCGGCTGGAGCGTTGCTTCGATGCACCTTTTGTTATCGAGGGATACACCGTGCAAGGCTCGGCCAGCGTGGGCATCGCGCTCTATCCGGCAGACGGGGAGACCAAAGACGCCCTGCTCAACACCGCCGACGCCGCCATGTACCGGACCAAGCACTCCGGGCGGCGCTATACGCCGTCGGCGATACCGCAAAGCGGGCTCTGAGAGGGATCTAACCGCTGCAGGCAAGCCTCGAAGTGCCGGGCGGCGCGGGCTAGCTAACGCACATGCAATTGCGAAATCGCGACCTTGCCTTTGCTGATCTCTGCCTTGCGCCAGCCGCTCTTGTCGTTCATCGCCACCCAGCGCCGTTCTTCGCTGCGGTAGTGCCAATCCTTATCCAGCTGGAAATAGATCAGCATTCGGCTCGACTCCAGAATGTTCAGAATGCTGTTGTCGTGCTGGTTCTTCTCGTCGAAGTCGGTCGAGGCGCTCTGTCCCATCTCGGAATAAATCTCGTTCAGCTCAAACAGCAGCGAGTTGACCGCCTCGTCCATCGGCTCAACGTTCAGCCCGATGCGCTTGGCCTCGCGCAGCGTGATCGGATAGCTATGCGACGGATAGCCCGAGTTCAGCACATTGCTGATCTCGCGCGCCTTCCCCATGTCTTCGACGTGATAGGCAAGAATCTCTTCGCAGATGCGCGTCGACAGCGCGCTCGACCGGTCTACCGCACCGATGACCAGCGGATGAACATAGGGAAACAACGCCTCATACGGATTGTCGGTCGAATTTTTCGCCTGCTCGGTCCACAGCCGAATCACCCGCAGCAGCTCATCGTTGCTCACGCTCACCCGGTCGTTGTCGCGGTCAATGGGAGACAGATCGTGGGTCAGCGAAGTGTCTACCGCGGACAGATGCGCCACCGGTCCCATGAGAATGCGGTCCGCGCCCAGCGCCAGCATGGTCGCCGCCGACTGGCATTCGAGCGGCGCCAGCACGGTCAGATGCTTGGTGTACTGGCGCAGCAGGTTCACCATGCGCAACGAAGCCTGCCCCGAGCCGCCGTCAGACTTGAGGAACAGGGTCAGATTGTCGAGCTTGCCTGCGTTGCGCAACAGCGCATAGAGCCCGATCACGTCGTTCTGGCAGATGGACCCCTTGGTCGAATTCCAGTAGGTGATCACCGGCTCGCCCAAAGCCCCAGAGAGCCTCTCAATCACCGGCTGAGTCCGTTCCATCAGGACTGGCGGTTTGGTGGCGACAATGGGGCGCTTAGGAAGCGGATTGGCAGAGTGTTTTTTCGCCATGAATGCTCTAAGCCACGCCAAGGCCTATCTTAGCAAAGCGCGTTCCCGGCGCGCAAAAATGCGCGCACAGGCCGGGGAGCGCAAACAGCAAAGGCCCGGCGCGAGCCGGGCCTTGATTGCTTGAGTGCCGCGAAAAAGGACTGCCTGGAAGGTAGTTCTTACTCCGCAGCCATCTCTTCGGCTTCGCCTTCCTGGCGCATCAGCTCCAGTTCGCGCTCCGCCGCTTCGATCTCCGCTGTCACTTCCTGCTGCACGCGCGCCGCCGCTTCCTCCAGTTCAGGAGACAGTTGCACGTTGCGGTAGTACTCCAGGCCCGTGCCCGCGGGAATCAGACGTCCCACAATCACGTTCTCCTTGAGTCCGCGCAGGTTGTCCACCGCGCCGTTGATGCTGGCTTCGGTCAGCACGCGCGTCGTCTCCTGGAAGCTGGCGGCCGAAATAAAGCTGTCGGTCGACAGCGACGCCTTGGTGATGCCCAGCAACAGCGGACGCCCGATGGCCGGACGGCCTCCGTTTGAAAGCACGCGGTCGTTCTCCTCGCGGAAGCGGAACCGATCGACCTGCTGTTCGAGCAGGAAGTTGGTGTCGCCCACCTCGTCGATTCGGACCCAGCGAAGCATCTGACGAACGATGACTTCGATGTGCTTGTCCGAGATGGCCACGCCCTGCAGACGGTACACTTCCTGGATTTCGTTCACCAGGTAGCCCTGCAGTTCCTTTTCACCGAGCACGGCAAGAATGTCGTGCGGGTTCAAGGGGCCGTCCATCAGCGGATCGCCGGCGCGCAGACGCTCGCCTTCCTGCACGTTCACGTGAATGCCGCGCGGCACCGAGTATTCCTTCTCGTCGCCGTTGTCCGCCGTCACGTAAATCTTGCGCTGCCCCTTGCTGACTTCGCCGAAGCGGACAATCCCATCGATTTCGCTGATGATGGCCGTCTCACGCGGCTTGCGCGCTTCGAACAGTTCCACTACGCGCGGCAGACCGCCGGTGATGTCCTTGGTGCGCGTCGACTCCTTGGGAATCTTCGCCAGCACATCGCCCGGTCCCACTTCGTCCCCGTCCTGAATCATCAAGTGGGCGCCACGCGGCAGCAGATAACGCTTCGATCCCTTGGCGTTCTTCACCAGGAACGTCGGCTGGCGCTTTTCATCAGGGCTGTCGGCAACCACCCAACGCGAGAGGCCGGTCACTTCGTCGACTTCTTCGTTGAGCGTGATGCCTTCCTGCAGGTCCTTGAACTGCACCGCGCCGCCAATTTCGGTGAGGATCGAGTAAGTATAGGGATCCCACTCGGCCAGCAGCTGGCCCAGCTTCACGTGCTCGCCGTCCTTCACTTTGAGGCGCGCGCCGTAAACCACAACGTAGCGCTCCTTCTCGCGGCCGCGCTCGTCCTGTACCGCGATCGAGCCCGAGCGATTCATCGCCACCAGCGTGCCGTCCTTGCTTTCCACGGTGCTGAGATTGATGAAGCGCACAAAGCCGTTGTTCTTGGCGTCCAGGCGCGACTTGTCCTGCACGCGGCTGGCCGTACCGCCCACGTGGAAGGTACGCATGGTCAGCTGCGTGCCCGGCTCGCCGATCGACTGCGCCGCAATCACGCCGCAGGTCTCGCCCAGTTCCACCATCCTGCCCGAGCCGAGGTTGCGCCCGTAGCACAGCGCGCAAACGCCGCGCCGCGATTCGCAGGTCAGCACCGAGCGGATCTTCACCCGCTCGACGCCTGCCCCTTGAATGGCCGATGCGATGTCTTCGTCGATGCCCTGGTTGACGTCGACAACAATGTTGCCGTCGTAATCCTTGATGCGCTCCAGCGTTACGCGGCCAATGATGCGGTCGCGCAAGGGCTCGATGATTTCGCCCGATTCGACGATGGCTCCGACATAGATGCCTTCGACAGTTCCGCAGTCGTACTCGGTCACGATCACGTCCTGGGCTACGTCCACCAGGCGGCGCGTCAGATAACCCGAGTCGGCCGTCTTCAGAGCCGTATCCGCAAGGCCCTTGCGGGCACCGTGCGTCGAAATGAAGTATTCGAGCACTGTCAACCCTTCACGGAAGTTGGCCGTGATGGGCGTCTCAATCACTTCACCCGATGGCTTGGCCATCAGTCCGCGCATGCCGCTGAGCTGACGGATCTGCTGCTTGGAACCGCGGGCTCCGGAGTCGGCCATGATGTAGATCGGGTTCATCGCGCCTTCATCGTCGGCGCGCTTCATGTTGCCGAACATCTCGTCCGCCACCTGGTCGGTCACGGCCGACCACATCTGGATGACCTTGTTGGAGCGCTCGCCGTTGGTGATGGCTCCGTCCATGTACTGCTTCTGGACTTCGATCACCTTCTTGTCAGCCGCGTCGACCGTGGTGTACTTCGAATCCGGAATCACCATGTCGTCCAGGCCGACCGAAAGACCCGACTTGGTCGCATAGGTGAAGCCCAGCGACTTGATGCGGTCGAGCATGCCGACGGTCACCTCCAGGCCCAGGTTCTGGTTGCAATAGTTCACCAGCTGCCCGATCCCCTTCTTCTTCAGCAACCCGTTCACAAACGGCATGCCCTTGGGCAGCGAGTCGTTCAGAATCACGCGGCCCACGGTGGTCGAAATGTATTCCTTGTTGAAGTCCACCGGCTCGGTGTGCGTCAGATCCTGGTCGTCGTAAGCCGTCGTCATGTCCAGCACCTTGCCCGTGTAGCGCAGGCGGATGGGCGACAGCGTTTCGACTTCCTTGGCTTCGAGAGCCATCAGGATCTCCTCGGTGTTGGCGAACACACGGCCTTCGCCCTTACCGCCCTTCTTGGCCTTGGTCAGGTAGTAAAGCCCCAGGACCATGTCCTGGGTCGGCACGGTAATGGGCTGGCCCGATGCCGGCGACAGGATGTTGTGCGAAGCCAGCATCAGCACGCTGGCTTCAATCTGCGCCTCAGGCGACAGCGGAATGTGCACGGCCATCTGGTCGCCGTCGAAGTCGGCGTTAAACGCCGTGCAAACCAGCGGATGAATCTTGATGGCCTTGCCTTCGACCAACACCGGCTCAAAGGCCTGGATGCCCAGCCGATGGAGCGTAGGAGCGCGGTTCAGCAGCACCGGGTGATCCTTGATGACTTCTTCAAGAATGTCCCACACCACCGGCTCCTGCATCTCCACCATTTCCTTGGCCTGCTTGATGGTCGTGCAGTGGCCCGTTTGTTCCAGACGGTGATAGATGAACGGCTTGAACAGTTCGAGCGCCATCTTCTTGGGCAGACCGCACTGGTGGAGCTTCAACTCCGGTCCCACCACGATCACCGAACGGCCCGAGTAGTCCACGCGCTTGCCCAGCAGGTTCTGGCGGAAGCGTCCCTGCTTGCCCTTCAAAGTATCCGAAAGGGACTTGAGCGGACGATTGTTGGCACCCCTCAGCACGCGGCCACGGCGGCCGTTGTCAAACAAGGCGTCCACGGCCTCCTGCAGCATGCGCTTTTCGTTGCGCACAATCACTTCCGGGGCGTGCAGGTCCATCAGCTTCTTCAACCGGTTGTTGCGGTTGATGACGCGGCGATAGAGATCGTTCAAATCGGACGTAGCAAATCGTCCGCCATCGAGCGGCACCAGCGGGCGCAGCTCCGGTGGAATCACCGGCAGCACATCGAGAATCATCCACTGCGGCTTGTTGTCGCTCTTGCGGAACGCCTCGACAACTTTCAGCCGCTTGGCGTACTTGATCTTCTTCTGGACCGACGTTTCGGTCTTCATTCTTTCGCGCAGCTCGACGCCCAGCTCGTCAATCTGCACGCGCTTGAGCAATTCCTTGATCGCCTCTGCACCCATCATGGCCTTGAAGCCCGAGGGGCGGAACTGCTGATCGAGTTCGCGGAACTTGGTTTCGTCCTTGATGATCTCGCGTTCCTTCACCGGCGCGTCGCCCGGATCCACAACCACATAGGACTCGAAGTAAAGAATGCTCTCCAGGTCACGCAGGGAGATGTCGAGCAGGTGCCCGATGCGCGAGGGCAGCCCCTTGAAGAACCACACGTGCGAGCACGGCGAAGCCAGCTCGATGTGCCCCATGCGCTCGCGGCGCACCTTGCTCACCGTCACTTCCACGCCGCACTTGTCGCAGAT
>DATDLS010000073.1:0-2709 GCA_036519195.1 Occallatibacter sp.
GTTGAGTACTTTTCCCTGCATTTGGATCGCCCACAATGAATAGGGCGCGCTCGAAGTAATAAGCGGCGGGCATTACTTGTCCCTCTTTCTGTTCCAACGATACCTTAGGCAGGGGCCTCCTGCGTCGCTATGGGGTGAGAACCGCAAGCTCGAGGAACACGTCAAAATCGCCGGTGTTGAATGTGTAAATCCGGTCGATCCCGTTCGCCTGCATCGTAGCGACGATCTGCAAATCGAATGGGTGTGCCTACTTTACGACGACACACAACCGGTCGCAAATCTATGACTTAGACCCTGTAGCGCTTCGTGGGAGTGAGATCAAACACGGGGATATGGAAATATCCCGAGGTTTCGCTTAGCTGGAAGAGTGGCTGGAGGGGTCCTTGGCGAGTTTCCCCAGAGCTTGACGGGAGAGCGTTTCCATCCGGTTTAGGATCGTTTTGAGCTTGCGGTATTGTCTGGCAGCGGCCCGAAAGAAGGGCGCTGCTTCCGGAGCAAGCCGCACGGTGACAGTTTTCCCTCGCGTTTTGTACGTCCACTCATGGTAGGGGCCATGTCGTTTGGAGGGGTCTTTGCCGCAAGCACACTGGGGCTTGCCGCACCGGACCATGCGCGTGAGCAAGGTACCTTTTGAAAAATACTCAATCTGGGCGAGGTCTGCTTTGAGTTCCTGAAAACGTTTGGCGTAAGCATGGAAGGTTTTGGATCGGGCAGGCGTTGGCATTATTTCTGTCAGTATATCATACTGACAGAAATATGACTCTCACCATTCCTGGCCCCTTCCCCCCGCTTCCACCTCCGGGCATCGTGGTAGCCGCTCAACAAGAAGCACGCGACCTGTTCTCGTCTCTGGAGGGCTGGCTTTCCTCGGCACCAGCTCTCACACTCCCCATCCACCTGGTCGAGCAGCAACAGCAGATCAGAGGCCGCCAGGTGCAGCGACTGCTCTTGCAGGCCCACGTTCAGCAACGCGGCACTGGCGACGTCGGTCCGGCTCTGCAGGTGCTCCACGCATCCTCCTGCTCTCGATTCACCCACCGCCGCCTCCAGCGCCGTACCCTGAATACAATCTTTGGCCCAATCCATATCGACCGGATTGGCTACAGCCACCCCGGCCAGCCCAGCATTCACCCACTCGACGAGGCTTTACAGTTACCCGCTCGCTCCTTCTCCTATGAACTTCAGAAGCGCCTGGCTCAGGCCGCCGTCCAGGGTCCCTGGCGCGAGTCCATCGATCGGATTCTGGACATCAGCGGGCTGACAGTCCCCATGCGCAGCCTCGCACAGATCCTCCAGGACGCTGCGCAGGATTTCGATGCCTTCTATGCCCAACGCCCTGCCGACCCTTCCTCGCCGGCCGCTTCTATCCTCGTCGTTGCTGTTGACTGCAAGGGCATTCCCATCGTCAAGCCACCCAACAGCCAACGCTCCGTGCGGCGAACCAAGGGACAAAAGGCCAATCGGAAGAAGATGGCCACCGTGGCAGCGGTGTTCACCCGTCAGCCCTGGATTCGGACCCCGGAGCAGGTGGTGGAAAGCCTGTTCCGCGTCCATAGCAAGACCAACGATGACCAGTCTCCTCCTCCCAGGCCGGAGAACAAGCGCATCTGGGCCAGTCTGGTAAAGGGTAAAGCTGCTGTAGTCGACGAGGTGGTCGCCGAAGTCCATCGCCGTGACCCGGACGCTCACCTCACTCTCGTCGCCCTGACGGACGGCGAACGCGCACTCCAGATCCAGGTCAGCAAGAAGTTGAACGTCATTCTTATTCTGGACTTACTTCATGTGACGGAAAAGGTCTGGAAGGCCGCCCATGTCCTTCATCCGGAAGGTACCCCGGAGGCGGAGATATACGCCCGCCTGATGACACACCGCATCCTCGAAGGCAAAGTCGGACAAGTCGTCAAAGGCCTCCGTCAGACCGTGACCAAGCGCAATCTGTCTGGCTCCCGGGCCAAGACCCTGCTTAGCGTCGCTGCGTACTTCCATCGCAACCGAGACCGCATGCGCTACAACGATTACCTGGCTCAAGGCCTGCCTATTGCCAGCGGCTCGGTCGAGGGTGCTTGCAAAAACCTGATCAAAGACCGCATGGAGCGATCTGGTATGCGGTGGACTCAGTTGATGGCCGAAGCCGTCGTCAAACTCAGAGCCCTATACCTCAGTGGCGACTTCAACACCTACTGGGACTTCCACATCCGCAAAGACCAACTGCGGCTCTATCCGCCGGAGCGTTGGGCCGTCGTCGTAAAGTAGGCACACCCTAATGATTTGGTTAATGTAGCCAATCGGAAAAACTCTCTTTGTCAAGAGCACGGGATGGTTACGTTTGTTGGCCCGTCAAGGCTGAAAGAAGCGCGTCTGTATTTGGCGAAACGGCACATGCTTTCAGTCTGACCCGACCGATGGCATGATCTGCCCCATCTCCATCGCATTGCTCGACGGGATTTCCTGAAGAGACAGCGCCAGCTGGTCCGTGGCAATTCCCGTCAGGTTTTGAAACATCGACCAGAGTTGCCGCAGCATGTCCGACTTCTCCGCCGAGCCGTGGCCACTCCGCAAGATGCAATTGACTGCGGCCGTGGGGGCTGCTGCGCCGGCCGTATACCCGGCACCCGCTGCATAGGAGAGAAACACCACTCGGACAAAGTGTCTCGGCACGCTCATGACGGTGGAGTGGATTCGCGTAATCTCCTCGGCGATCTTCGATCT
>DATDLS010000074.1:0-47109 GCA_036519195.1 Occallatibacter sp.
GATACATCGCTGGAAGGGGCAGGGATTGTCTACGTCTTTACGCTGGGAACGCTAGCCTGGTTTCTGGTGCTGGTGGCCAGCCTCCACGTGCGTCCGGGCCGCATGGAACACAAGGCCGCTTCGCTCAAAGTGGTTATGGCCGGCTTCCAGTACATGATGCGCTCCTCGCTGCTGTTGGGCGCCAGTTCCCTGGATTTGTTCGTCGTGCTTCTTGGCGGCGCGACGGCACTGCTGCCCATCTTTGCGCACGAAATTCTCCATCAGGGACCGCGCGGACTGGGCATGCTGCGCGCCGCTCCCGCCGCCGGAGCGCTCATCATGTCGTTGACACTGACGCGCTTCCCGTTTCGTCGCCGCGCCGGCCTGCGCCTGTTTGTCTGCGTGGCTATCTTCGGCGCCGCAACCGTGGTCTTCGGTCTGTCCCACAATCTGTGGCTTTCACTGGCCGCCCTGGCCCTGTCCGGGGCTGCGGATACGGTCAGCGTCATCATCCGCGGATCGCTGCTGCAGCTGGGCACGCCGCCCGAAATGCGCGGGCGCGTCAGCGCCGTGAACTCACTGTTCGTCGGCGCCTCGAACGAACTGGGCGAGTTTGAAAGCGGCCTGACCGCCCAGTGGTGGGGTGCCGTGCGCGCCACAGTCGCCGGGGGCATCGGATCGCTCGTCATTGCTGGCTTGTGGGCAGGCCTGTTTCCTGGCCTCCGCCAGGCTGACCAGCTGAGCTCGGAAGCCTTGCGCCCGCAGGACGGATCGCCCGCCGCCCGGCAAGACACCGCCTGAACCGGGACCAACAGCCCAGCCCAACGGAAGTTTCCTCAGCGCACCGGTGCTTCCCATTGCCCCGAATCAGCAGACTTGAACACAGCATCAATCACCGCCATGTTCCTGATCGCATCCTCAACGGACACCGGAACCTCGGTGTCTTCCAAAACAGCCTTTGAAAATGCATCTCCTTGCAGCGTGTACTGATCGCTCGTGGGGAACGTCTCGGTCGTCATTCCGCCGCCGAACAGGTCGCCGTTGCCGTCGATGAACAGCCGCGTCGGCCGATCCGGAGGCGCATTGAAAGGAATCTCAATCTCGATGCGACCATGCGTGCCGAAGAAATGAATGCGCTGGTAGGGAATCAGCTGCGTGCTGCAGGTAAAGATAGACTGCCCGCCGGGAAAGTCGAGAATGGCGGAGGTCAGCCGATCGACGTGCATCCCAGGGTCGCGCTCGATCAGCCCCACCACGCGCGTAGGCTCCTGCCCAAAGGCGTAGCGCGAGGCATGGATCAGGTAACAGCCAATGTCCATCAGCCCGCCGCCGCCCGCCTCAACCTGGTTGCGAATGTTCGCCGGGTTATCGTTGAAGTAGCTGAACACTCCGGCAATCGAACGCAACTGCCCAATACGCCCTTCGTCGAGCAGCTCGCGCAGCCGCAGCCACTGAGGATACGAGCGGATCATGAACGCCTCGCCGATCTTGACGCCTGTCCGCGCACCCACCGCAAGCAGCGTCTCCGCCTCGGCGGCATTCAGGCTGAGCGGTTTTTCGCACAGCACATGCTTGCCCGCCTCGGCCGCCTGGATGGTCCAGGGCACATGGTACTGGTTCGGCAGCGGATTGTAGATGGCATCGATATCGGGATCGGCGAGCAGATCCTCATACGAGCCGTAGGCCTTGGCGATGCCCAGCGCCTCAGCCGCGTTTTGCGCCTTGGCCAGATCGCGCGAGGCGATGGCCGTGACCAAAGTCCGCTCGCCTTTCTGCATCCCCGGAATCACTTTTTTAAGGCCGATGTTGGCGGTGCTAAGCACTCCCCAGCGAACCTTTCCCGAACGGACTTTTCCCGAACGAACCGTCATTGTCATGCGCCCAATCATAATTGAATCCCTTGCGCCCTTGCCGCTTTGGTATATGCCTCGCCTCAGTCGCCGAGGTTCCTTGGCGTTCTCGATCACTTCATCCGGGCACAAGCTCCTGCGGGACAACCCGCGCAATCGCTCCCGGGAAATCACGCTTTCCAACACGCCCCCCGCCACGGCCCTCACAGTTGAGCTCGAAATCGGCGCCCGGCAAAGCCGGGGACGGTCCGGCCCGCAGCCAGCTGAATGATGGCGGGAAACTTCCCTGGGAGTCCCTGGCGTCACCTTCGTCAGCTGGTAGACCCCGACTGCGTGAATTCTGAACCATCGCCGCGGGCCGGAATCGCTGCTCGGAAACCTGTGTAACCCGCATGGCTCGTTACTGGTAACCGAATTTCCAAAGTACCAACGGCCCATGCCACTGACGGAAAAGAGTCATTGGCAGTCAGTGCTTCAGGAAGCAAAGATAAGTCAGCCGCTGTCCGGTTTTTCTAAAACTCCTGTATACACATAGAAGCAATCAATTCGTCTGCTGGGGAAACTCGCTGATCGGGAATCGGCTGTAAGGCTCAGACGCTGGTGGTAAAACGATTCCGAGGTGCGTGGAATGGCTCGAGGATCATTCGCCCTGGATACGGCTTAACGCTGCATCTGAGATAGCTTTCGCGGCCGGTGCACGTTTCGTGCCGATCTTGGGTCGCCTGTTCGAAAGAGTCCCGGGCAAGCACCCTTTGCCTTTTTCGTTTGACTGGTTGCCGCAGTCCGGCATACCTCATTGCTTGGTTTGGAAGGTGAAAAATGAGCACAGCTACACTCGCATCTCAGGTTCACGGTGAGTCGATTGAGGACCCCATTCAACAGCAGGTTGCCGCCATCGTTGACGACCTCATCGCCCAGCTCCCTAACCCCGCGCAGCTCACCGGCCTTGAGCGCCGCGGCATCATTGCCCGTTATACCGCAGTTCTCGAAAGCAATTTCATTTATTGGATGACCGCCGCATCGATCGCCGCTCAGGCCGACCAAGTGCGCCCCATCTTCGCCGAGAATCTCTTTGAAGAAGTGCGCGATGCGCATCCGGTTATGCTGCGCAAATTCGCCGTCGGCGCCCACGCCTTCCCCACCGATACCGATGCGTTGGCCATCGACTCGGACCTCACCAACATGCGCCGCTTCCTCGGCAAGCTGCAGGGCGTACAGTCGGTGCTAAGCATGGCCTTCTTTGAATGCTGGATCCAGCGCTTCATGGGCTTTCTCGCTGACCTGGCCAGGGCACAGGGCTCCACGGAAATGGAATATACTGACGTGCATGGAGTTTGTGACATTCACCATACGGCCGAGCTGTTCCGCGCATTGCAGCTGGAAATGGCCATCAATCCCATCAGCCCCGATGCCAACCTTTTCGAGGGCGTCGATCTTCTCCGCACCCTGATCCTCGCCATTCTTCAGGGCCCTGCAACCACGACAGCGTAAACCTCCGCACCATTCCGTACGAGGTGTTGCAGTGGACAACCAGCTCAACATGAACAGGCAGCTTGAGCAGCTCGCCCGATACGGCAATGCCAGCCTCCAGCTTTTGGCTCGCTGGGAGCAGGTCGCCACGGCCAGGCTGCCCATCCTTCTGCGCCTTGCGCCCGGCATCAAGGCGCAAAGCGCAAGGTCCCGCGTCGGCGAGTTCGATACCATTGACCATGTCACAAAACTGGCCGGAGGCAAGGGCCGAGTCGCGGTCGAGTTTGTCGAACACGCCGATCATTCTTTTGCCAATCCCCCGGGCCGCGAAGCCGTTGAGCGACACCTCGCCCAATGGATGGCCCCCCATTTTCTGTTGCCTCATGCCGACCTGCAGGCCGAGAGCGTTGCCGCCTCGCGTACTGCTGGCCGTAAGATTGAATCAAGAAAACGACAACCGGCGGCCTCCGATTTGGATTGCGCCGTAGAGAGCAGGTAAATTTCAGCTATGGACATCAAAACGGAAATTATTGCGCAGTTCAAACGGGTAGCTCAGGAACAGGACAAGCGCCTGGCACCGCTCACCGACGATCTTGCCCTGCATGATTCAGGGCTCGATTCAATGTGCTTCGCCATTGTGGTTTCGCGCCTTGAAAACTCGCTCGGACTCGACCCCTTCAGCGAAGACGAAAATGCTCGCTTCCCGGTCACCTTCGGCGAATTCACAAAATTCTACGAAAATGCAGACGCAAAGTGATCCGGTGTCTCTCTGCTTATCCACCCTTGCCGCCGGCAACCTGGGGGCGCGCAAGCTGGTAGGCCTTGACGCACAGATGAGCGAGCGATCGAGAAGCAACACCCCCACGGTGATCACCGTGGACGCGGGGAATAGCGCATGAAGACCGTGGAGAATAGCGGCGCAATGCGAGCAGGCGTCTCGCCTTCCAGAGCATGGCTGCGCGCGCTCGAGCTCACCTCGCCCATTCCGCGCAATCCGGACCGCATTCTCCCCGTCGTCATTGCAGAGATGGCCGCACTGAGGGGCGATGCACCCGCAATGATCTCCAGCCAGCAAACCCTCACCTACGAGGCGCTCATCCGCCGCGCCAATCAATACGCGCGATGGGCTCTTGATCAGGGCCTTGCCAAAGGCGATGTGGTCTGCCTGCTGATGGCCAATCGGCCGGAGTACTTCGCCGCCTGGCTCGGAATCACCAGTGCGGGCGTGGTTGTTTCCCTGCTCAACACCCACCTGGTCAGCTCGTCGCTGGCCCATTGCATTCGTATTGTTTCGCCGCGGCACATCATCGCATCCTCTGAACTTGCCAGCACACTGAGGGATGTTCTGCCGCATCTCGACCAGCCAACAACGACCTGGGCTCATGGAATGGAGACAGATGGCTTTGCGCGCATCGATGCCGCGCTTGCACGCTACTCCGCAGATCCGCTCGAAACCGGCCAAAGGCGCTCAACAACCATCGACGATCTCGCGCTCTACATTTACACATCCGGCACCACCGGTCTGCCCAAGGCTGCGCGGGTCACCCATGCGCGACTGATGCAGTGGAGTTACTGGTTCGCCGGCATGATGGATGTCGAGCCCACCGACCGAATGTACAATTGCCTTCCCATGTATCACAGCGTAGGCGGCGTACAGGCGGTTGGAGCCATGCTCGTTGCTGGTGGCTCCGTCGTCGTACGCGAAAAGTTCTCCGCCAGTCAATTCTGGGACGAGATCGTCGGTTGGGACTGCACGCTGTTTCAGTACATCGGCGAACTCTGCCGGTACCTGCTGCAGACCGGCCCATCGGCGAATGAAGCGCAGCATCGCATCCGCCTGGCGTGCGGGAATGGATTGGCTGCGAACATTTGGGATTCCTTCAAAGACCGCTTCGGCATTCCTCAGATCCTCGAGTTCTACGCCTCCACCGAAGGCAACCTTTCACTCTTCAACGTGCAGGGAAAGCGCGGCGCCATCGGCCACATTCCGGGTTACCTCACGCATCGCTTCTCACCGCTGCTTGTGATGACGGACATGGAGACCGGCGAACCGTTGCGCGATAAACAAGGCCTTTGCATTCCTTGCCCGGTGGGTCAATGCGGGGAAGCTCTGGGCAAATTAACCGACGACTCTTCCAATCCGGGGCGCCGCTTTGAAGGCTACACGTCTTCGGTCGCATCCGAGAAAAAGCTCCTGCGCGATGGTATCGCACACGGCGACCTGTGGTTTCGCACCGGCGACCTGATGCGAAAAGATGAAAAAGGTTACTACTATTTCGTCGATCGCATGGGCGACACGTTCCGCCGAAAAGGCGAAAACGTAGCATCGTCGGAAGTTGAGGAGATCCTTTTGCGTTTTCCCGGCGTCCAGCACGCAAATGTTTACGGCGTCACCGTCCCCGGAGTCGAGGGCCGCGTCGGCATGGCGGCTCTCGCCATTGACAGCGAGTTGGACCTGGCGGCTTTGCGCAAACACTCGATCGATCGCCTGCCGGCGTATGCGCGGCCCGCCTTTCTCCGCTTGCGCACCCAGATGAATCTTACCGGGACATTCAAATATTCGAAGACCGACTTGATCCGCGAAGGATTTGATCCGGATGCCTCGAAGGAAGCCGTCTATTTCGACACCGGGGAAGGGTTCGTCCCCGTCGACAAGGATTTATACCAGAGGATTCTGGCTGGAGAATTTCGACTGTAGCTTTGAAGCGCGACTATTTCTGGCAGTTACCATTTACGCGAGGGGAACAACCGAATGCGCATCGATCAAATCCGGAATGAATTCGAGACACTGGAGCTCGCAGTTGCCGACGGGCCCATTGTTCCGAACGTCACAGCGGAACAGATCCGCACTCATCTCTCGTCGCATTTCAGCTTCACTCAGCCGATTCCGCTCAATGAAGTCGTGGCCGATGTCGAGAAAATGCTCAGCAACTGGCAGGTACAGGTAACCCACCCGCGCTACTTCGGCCTGTACAACCCAAGCGTTACTCTGGCCTCCGTTGTTGCGGATACTCTGGTGGCCATGTACAACTCGCAACTGGCAAACTGGCGCACCTCACCGGCTGCCAATGAAATGGAGCGGCATACGCTTGCCTGGTTGGCCGGTAAATTTGGATTGCCTGCCGACTCCAGTGCGACTTTCACCAGCGGTGGCTCTGAGGCAAATCTATCTGCCGTGGTCGTCGCACTCACCTGGGCTTTCCCCGAATACGGCGAGCGCGGCTTGCGCCACCTCTCCGGCGATCCTGCCATCTATCTCACCGAAGAAACACATCATGGCTTCAACAAGATTGCGCACATGACGGGTCTTGGCCGTCGCAACCTGCGTATTGTTGCCACGGACGCCACCTTGAGGATGGACGTTGAGGATCTGGCTCGGCTCGTCGGCGAGGATCGCAGTAAAGGAAAGCTGCCCTTTATGGTCGTCGCCACCGCGGGTACAACCACCGCCGGCATCATCGATCCGCTCCAGGAGATTGCCGACTTCGCGAAGGCCGAACATTTGTGGATCCATGCCGATGCGGCCTACGGCGGTGCTGCAGCTGTCTCACCCGTTCAGCGGCCATGGCTCGCCGGCATCGAAGCTGCCGACTCGATCACCTGCGACGCGCACAAATGGCTTTCCGTCCCTATGGGATGCGGCATGTTTTTCTGCCGCCACCCGGAGAGCGTGGCTCAGGCATTTCGTTCTGATGTGACCTACATGCCTGCCAGGCCGAACAACGAAGATCAGTTGACCACGTTCAACCCGCTCGCGCATTCGGCGCAGTGGTCGCGCCGCTTTATCGGCCTCAAGCTCTTTATGGCACTGGCCGAACGCGGCCAGGAGGGCTATGCGAAGATGCTCGATCACCAGGTGCGCATGGGCGATGTGTTGCGTGAATCGCTGACTGCGACGGGCTGGCGCATTCTAAATCGGACGCCGCTCCCGGTCGTCTGCTTTGCGCGCGACGGAGCGATTCCTTCCGATCTTGTCCGAGAACTCCGGGACCGCCAGATTGCATGGATGTCCGACGTCGAGATCGGCGGACAGCCAGCCGTGCGCGCCTGTATTACCAGCTTCAAAACCACGGAACAAGAAATCGCGTGGGTTGTGGACCAGATGAATACGGTTGTGTCGAATATGCCACAACAGAAAACCGCATGAGCACCACGCTCAGCAAACGGATGGAGTCATGAAACCGGAAACGATTGCAATCCATAGCGGCTATGATGTCGACCCCACCACGAAGGCCGTGGCCGTGCCGATCTATCAGACAGTTGCCTACGCCTTCGACAGCGCTGATCATGCCGCGGCGCTCTTCAATCTTGAGGCGGAAGGCTTCCGCTACACGCGCATCCAGAACCCGACCACTGCAGTGCTCGAGCGCCGCGTCGCCGCCCTCGAAGGTGGAATTGAGGCCATGTGCGTGAGCAGTGGCCAGGCCGCGGTCAACTACGCCGTGCTCAACGCAGTGGGTTTGGGCTGCAACGCGGTTTCCGTCCCCCAGCTCTATGGAACAACGCACACCTTGTTTGCGCACCTCCTCCCCGGGCAAGGCGTGGAAGTGCGATTTGCAGAGAGCGACAAGCCGGAAGCGATGGCGAAACTCATTGACGGCAAAACGCGCGCGGTTTTTTGTGAGAGCGTGGGCAATCCGGCGGGGAACATCTGTGACATCGAAGGACTGGCGCGGGTGGCGCATGAGCATGGTGTGCCGCTTATCGTCGACAACACAGTGGCTTCGCCGATCCTGCTGCGGCCCATCGAACACGGCGCAGACATCGTCGTCAATTCGCTGACCAAGTTTCTCGGCGGCCACGGCACCACGCTGGGCGGCGTCATTGTGGACAGCGGCAATTTTGATTGGAAGAAAAACGCCTCACGCTTTCCCAGTTTCACTGAGCCGGACCATTCCTATCACGGCCTGGTTTATTCCGAGCACTTCGGAAGAGCCGCGTACATCGCGCGTTGCCGCAGTGTTTATCTCCGCACCTCGGGCGCGGTGCTGTCTCCGTTCAGCTCTTTTCTTCTTTTGCAAGGCATTGAGACGGTCGCGCTGCGCGTCGAGCGTCACGTGGAGAATGGGAGAAAAGTCGCAGAGTTCCTGCGCGCCGATCCCAGAGTTGAATGGGTCAAATACGCTGGATTCCCGGAGAGCCCTTATCACGCGCTGGCGCAGAAATACTTCGGTGGACGCGCCTGTTCGCTGATGTCGGTCGGCATCAAAGGCGGCTACCCGGCGGCGGTCAAGTTTCACGATGCACTGAAGCTGGTTACCCGCCTCGTGAATCTTGGCGACGCGAAATCGCTCGCATGCCACCCGGCGTCTACCACGCATCGGCAGATGTCGCCCGAAGAGCAGCGCAGCGCCGGTGTACTGCCGGAAATGATCCGGCTCAGCGTCGGGATTGAGCACATCGACGACATTATCGAAGATCTGGACCAGGCACTGGCTATAAGCGCTTAAGAGTTTTAGGGGCATCCGTGTTTGGCCACCTTGAATATGGGACTGATGCGCTGCTGCGCGAATACGCCGGAGACCTGGCCGGCTTTGTCGAAGGCTTAACCAGGGACTACCCGTTGTTGCCCGCCGGCGATCTCGACCTCCACGGAGAGGGGGCACTCCTAGCTCTTCAAAGTGGATCGAGCGCAGGAGGCAATGCGCAATTGCTGCTCAAGGTCGCATTCATTGTGGAGAGCGTTCCGATCACAAATTCCTGGCAGCATTCGGCAACAATGATCAACGGGAACTGGCTGAACAAAATCTGTGCCCGTATAACATGCGCGCCGGCCTCACTCTGGTCCCTTCGAATCTTTGGCAGTCTCCAGGTGAAAGCTTTCTAACGAATCCGCACTCGAGTTTGAGCTTAAGCGAATGCGGCACAAGCACCGCAAAGCGAAATGCCAATCCTGATGAAGCGAAGCGGAGAACGATCGGCGACAAAAGCACCCTTTGCTTGCCGCGGAAACGGCGGCCGATCCGGTTGCACGATCGAGGGAGCGTTTTCTTCGAGTAGCGTCTCGAGCGGCCGCATCAGCTCCCCTTCACTGGCAGCTTCTCGCAGGCAATAATCGCCACCAGGCGTGCCTGTAGGAGAACGCACCTGGGGAGAGCGAAGCGAACAGCGCGAGTGAGGAGAATTGCCCATCCTGGCAATCCGGAACTTTCGCGCAAGATACTTCCGCGAGTGCTATTCTGGGCGGGTGTTCCCACGAGTTCTCGTCTGCGCATGTCTTCTTATGATCGTGGTGAATGCTGCCTCGCAGCGGCCGTCCCCAAACACCGCTCGCAGTGCGCCCGCCGCACCGGCTCCGGCTCTGGTGATTGGGGGCGTCGGCAGGGGCCTGATACCGATTGATGGCAAGTGGCAGTTTCACCTTGGCGACGACCCCGCCTGGGCTCAGCCGGGTTTGGATGACCTCCGGTGGGAGTCAATCCGCAGCGACGATCCGTGGGGGATGCAGGGCCATCCATCTTATACTGGTTTTGCATGGTATCGCCGCCATGTGGACATACGGCCCACCTCGGGGGAGACCGGTCAATATCGGTTGCTTGTCCCGCACGGAGAAGACGCATACGAGGTGTATTGGAACGGCAAGCTGATTGGCCAATACGGCAAGTTGCCACCGCATCCAGTCTGGTATTACAGCTACTATCCGCGCTCGTTTCCGCTCGTCGGATCCGCCGTCGGCGTGCTCGCCATTCGGGTGTGGAAAGCTCCACTCGACATTTTTTCCGTCGCCGAATCCGGCGGCCTTTACGAGACCCCGCTGGTTGGCGACCCGGATACGATTTCCCTGCGCGAAGCGGCTATCGACTGGGACTACGTGCGCGAGGAGCTTTTCGACTACTCCTTGATCCTGCTGCGCGTTTTCATTGCAGCTCTCTGCCTAATTCTCTGGAGCCGCAATCGCCGCGAGCGGCTGTTCATCTGGGTCGGAATTTTCACGGCCACGCCCATCGCCATGCGGCTCCTGGAGCGGCTCTTCCTGATCCCGTTCTCCTATGAAGTCGCCCGATGTATCAATCAGCCGCTCTATGTGATCTACGGCATATCATTATGGTTTTTGCTGGTCTCGCTTTTACAGCTGGATTCAAACGCCACGCTGGTGCGTTGGACAAAAACGCTAGCCTTAATCACCCTGGCTGTAGGCACGGCGGACGGGCTGCTGGCTTTCTTCTGGGGGTCCGCCACGGTATGGATGCAATGGGCTGATGGCGCAATGGCCGTCTTCATTCTGGTGGCACAACTGTTCTCATTCGTGCTCATTGCCTTCGCTCTAGGCCAGCGACTCGATGTCTCGCGGTGGGCCGTGGCCCTCTCGGCCTTTGTGCTGCAGATGCTGCACACCATTGCGGACACCAGTGCCCTGGGCCAGAGGTATACCCACTGGTCGCTCTTTTCCGACTTGATTGACCATCCCCTGTTTACTATTCAGGGAATTGACTTCCCGCCGGAAAAAGTTACCTCGATCGCGCTGTTTGCCGCCATCATCTTTGCCCTCTATCGCTACATTCTGGAGCAGCAGGCCCGCCGCGCTGCGCTCGAACAGGAAATTCAAAGCGCGCGCGAGATTCAGCAGGTTCTGATTCCTGAAACCCTGCCGTCTCTGGCGGGCTACGCCGTCACCAGCGCTTATACACCGGCGCTCGAAGTGGGCGGCGACTTCTTCCAGATTCTGCCCAATCTCGGCGGATCAACCATTGTGGCCCTGGGCGATGTAAGCGGCAAAGGGCTCAAAGCTGCCATGAACGTTGCCATGATCGTCGGCGTGCTCCGCGCACTGGCAGCAACGACATCCAGCCCGGCACAGATCCTCATCGCGCTGAACCGCTGCCTGGCCGGTCGCATGCAGGGCGGGTTTGCCACCGGCGTCGTCTTCCGCCTGGCTGACGACGGAACCGTTGTCATGGCCAATGCCGGTCACTTGCCGCCTTACCTGAGCGGGCGCGAGTTTCAGTTGGAAGCTTCTCTCCCCCTGGGACTCGTCGCGAATACGCAGTACTGTGAGGAGACCGTCAGGCTGTATCCGGGAGATCAGCTCAGCTTTTACACAGATGGATTATTGGAAGCGCGTAATTCCGCCGGAGAACTTTATGGATTCGAGCGGATGCACGCCCTGTTCGCGACCCGTCCAACCGCACAGCAGGCTTCAAGAGCCGCCATTGAATTCGGCCAGGATGATGATATTACCGTGCTGACACTCACGCGCTTGGCGGCAGGCGAAGAATCCACCACCTCGCTCAGCGCACCCTTTCTTGCTGCGGTTGCCGACAGAGACTGACGCCCGGATATCGATAAGGTCTGGAGGCGGGCTCGGTCGCCAGGTCGACCGAGCCTCCCCGTTGAACTAGATTGCAGAAGGGCCGATGACTCGATACGTAACCGATGAGGAGGAATGATTTCCGGCCGCATCGACGGCTGTCACTGTAAAGGTAAAGGTACCCGCTGTGCTGGTATTCAGCAAGGATGTCAAAGTCCCCGTATTTGGCGTGCCCGTCGAGTAAGTCTTGGGGCTGGTGGGAGGCCCGCAGAATACAACTCCCGAGCCGGCGTCAGAACAGGAGTAGCTGGCGTTGACGACCGCTCCCCTGGCATACATGCCGATCCCCGGTAGGCCAACGCCAGCCGCCAGGCTGCTGATGGCCGGAGCCACCGTATCGACGTTGATCGGCACCGTAAAGAAGTTGGTCGTCCAGCTTCCCGAAACCTGTTGGAAGAGCAGTTCCCGTGTGCCGGCACAATCCAGCGAATAGTAATGCAGCAGGTACTTGCCGTCCGCGTCAAACGTCAGAGCCTGCACCCCGGGAGTGAAGGTCGGCGCTACCGTAGGGCCGGGATTGGAGGCCGTAGGCACCGGGCAGGTTCCATTCAGAAGGGTCACGTCATTGGGGATTGGCTCGCCGGTTGGAACCGGCAAAGGCGAGGAAGCCGCGGATACGCCATAGGTCAGACTCTGAATCGGCGAAGGAATGAAATTCGCCGCGCCAGGGACAAAGTTCGAGCTGCCCGGGACGGTGTTTCCCGTCAAATTGGGAGGCGTGGTGGTAAAGCTTACGTTCACCTTGTCGCGGTTCACCCAGTTGCCCGGCGCTGCTCCTACAACGGTCACCGATGTTAAGGCTTCCGGCACCTGCGCAATGCTGATAAAGGTCGAATTGGGATGCGTGGTTTCGCCGCTGCTGGCGAATATTCCGGGACCGGTGAAGCTGGTGAGGAGGTTTTGCGGGCAAGGCAGGTTCAGGTCCGCCGCAGGATCAAACGTGCATGGGCCACCGGCCCCGCCATCCCAGTCCCAGGTTCCCGGGGGAACACCGCTCTCTGAGCCCCAGCCTTCGCTGGCCATCAGGAAGCCGATACCCTCATGAAAGGTCGGCCCACCCGGCGTAGCAATATTGTTCAGTGTGAAATTAGGCCCGTCGAAGATGTCCTTCACCACTTCATTGGCCACCGTCGAAGTCGGGCAATTGGCGCCGGCCTCGGAAGAGCCCGTGCCGGTCGTGCACTCCAGCGTATACAGCTTGCAGGCAGGCGTCGTGGCAGGCTCGCCCAACGGGCCGCCCACTTCACCAGAATGAACCAGGCACTCGGAAGTTGCGAAGGGTGTGTTGACCGCGAAATTGGATTGGAACGTGGCCGGATTGACAGGTAGGTCCGTAGTCTGCGGCGTTGAGCCAGCCTGATTAACAGTCAGCGTGTTGCCCGCCTGTGCTCCGCTCAGGTCGTACACGAAACCGACCGACTGATTGGTCGATTGGTTGAAGTTGAAGCTCTGCGTAAGCTGCTGAGGAGTGGGCGAAGAAGTAATCGGGTTACCCGAAACCAGCGCCGGTCCGGTCACGCCTGCCTGAGTGCAATTGGTGTTCAGATACAAACTGGAACTGGCCAGGAAAACGCCGTCGTCAATCATGCTGATGGTCACCGTCTCCGGGCCGCCGACCAGTTGCGAGCTGATGTTGATCGGCGCCACGCCGCCCGCCTGATCGACCGTCATACCGTCGCCGCCTTCATTCAAAGGAAGCACAAACGTGTCCGGATCCTGGCCGGTAAGGTGGCCAGCAAGTACCGGAACTTGATAGCCGGCGCCATTGAAGCAATTCGTCAGAGCCGCGGACGGGCCTGCAACGCCGCCGGCCGGGCAAACGTCCAAGGGGCCATTCGCCACCGTTCCGCCGGAAGCTCGATTGCTCACCGAAACCGTCAGGTTGTTATCAACCAGAACACGTCCGGTGCTGCTGAGCGGCGTGCTGCTGGGCGCGGACGAAAGAACGCCTACCGGAGTCGCCGGGCAGGTCAGGTTCAGATTGTTGGTATTGAACGTCGAAGGATTGGAATCCGAACTGGCTGCCTGAGAAGGGCGCGGATCCACAGAGCCGAAGACCTGGATCGAATTTTGCGCGTGAAGCTCAATCGCCGACACGGCCCAGCAAGCCATGGAAATCACGATGAGGGGAAATAAGCGAATATTCATCAGAAGAACTGCCTCGGATTCTTCTGCCACCGTCCCGGACGAGAGAAAAATGCAGCGACTGCCCATGCGAATCGCGTATCGCAGGAACAGAAACCACCTTGGGGGAGTGGCGCCTCTGCAGTCTTTAACAACGGAGCAGACTTATGGAATTCTCAGTTAGCATGCACATGCATGCTGGGCAATGTCAACAGAATTGTCGGATCTGAAAATAGATTGCCGGAGCCGCTGAAATCCAGAATTGATCCTTCCTTTCCAGGAATTAATTGCTAAACAAAATCGCAGGCCCACAACCTACAGTCCGCCTAAACACGGGCGATTTAGACCAAAGTCTGCAAATTTTCCGTGCACTCTTTCTGGTGTATTTCTCATTCGGGGAAAGGCCCCGATGTTACCAAAGGTTACGAAAGGACTTCCTTTCGTGTAGTGATCGCGATAGAAGACGCGCCCGTCCGGCGGGAGAGCCAGCCATCGTATGCCCTCGTCCGACCGGGGACGGGCGGACCTCCCGGACCTTCATCATTCCCCTTCTTCATCAGGTACTATGGAAGTCGCAGTGCCGACGTTCTTCCCCAAAGCGCGGTTGCGATCTGCTGTGTCCCTGGCCATGATCGCGATGCTGGTCATTGCCAGAGCGAAATCCATCTCTGCACAGCAACCCTCGGCTGGCCTCAAGCAGGCGGATGCAGATTATCGAGCCGGCGTTCTGGCGCTGTCCCGCAACGATCTGAGTACTGCGCTCGACGACTTTCAGAAGGTAGTTCACCTGGCTCCCGCAGCCTACCAGGGCCATAGTGCGCTGGGCGCCGTGCTGCTGCGTCAGGGACGCGTCCCGGAAGCAATTTCGGAATTGGAAAAGGCTTTGGCGATTCAACCCTCGGACGCGAGTGCCCAGTTGAACCTGGCTGTTGGCTATCAACAAAATGGACAGCCCGCCAAGGCGCTGGGCCTGTTCAGCAAGCTGGAGTCAACCGCTCTGCTCGCCAGGCGTCCGCTCGCGCCCGCAACACTGGCCTCCTACGCACACGCGCTCGCCGCCGCCGGGCAGCAAAAAGCAGCCATCGCCAAAATGAAGCAGGCAGCGGCGCTCGAGCCGCACAATGCAGAATTTCAAAATGATCTGGGCGCGCTCTACGCGCAGGAACAAGACTGGCCTGATGCGAAGACCGCATTTTCCACGGCTATTCGGGTGCGCCCGGATTTCGCCAGTGCGCATCTGCGACTCGGCCTGACGCTCCAGGCGCTCGGCGATCCAGCCTCGCTTGAGGAAATGAGCCGTGCCTATCAGCTCGCCCCACGCGATTATTCGATTGCCTTCGAGTTCGGAAAAGCGTTGGGTGCCTCAGGCCACGACGATCAGGCTCTGACCGTGCTCGAAACTGCTTCGGCGTTGGATCCGGATTCCTCGTCGGCCGCCTACCAATTGGGGCTGGTACTGGAGCGCCTTGATCGCGTCAAGGATGCGATTCCGCTTCTCGAACGCGCCGTGGATGCTAATCCCGGCGATGCCGAGGCGCTTACCAATCTCGGCATGGCGCTGTGCCTGGCGCAAAGGGCCAAAGATGCGGTTCCCCTTCTTCAGCGTGCCGTGGCCCATCAGCCAGACAATGTCGTGGCCCACCAGAATCTGGCCGTCGCCTACATTCAGCTCAGTCAGTTGGACGATGCGATTATCCAGTTGCGGGCGGCGCTGAAGCTGGCTCCCAATACCTCTCCGTTACACTACAACCTTGGCTACGCGCTCAAAATGCAGGACGACGCCGCGGATGCAATTCCAGAGCTTGAAACGGCAGAGAAGCTCAATCCGGCGGCGCCCGAAGCTCCCTATCTGCTGGGCGTTTTATACATGCAGGTTGCCCGCTATGCGGACGCGGAACGGGAACTCGACATCTCTCTCAAGCTGCAACCTGAAAATGGCGATGGCTGGGCTACACTGGGAAGCGTAGAGAGCAAGCTCGACAAACTCCCGGAGGCTGTGGCGGCTTTAGAGAAAGCCATCCAGCAGAGTCCCCTGCAAGCCGATCCGCACCTCACGCTGGCCACCGTACTGGCCCGGCAGAACCAGACCGCGGAGGCAGCTGTAGAGCGAAAGAAGGCGGCCGATCTGATGCGGGAGCACATGAACTTCCAGCGCGCCGAAGTTTCCACCCACTCGGCGGACGGGCTGCTGGCCAGCGGCAAAGTTGATGATGCCATCGCGGATTATCGCGAGGCTGTAAGTTTCGATCCGAAGTATGCCCAGGCCCATGAGGGACTGGCGAAAGCGCTGGACCGGCAGGGGAAGACGATGGAAGCTGCCGCCGAACGGCAGAAAGCGACCCAACTCCGCCAATCTGTCACCCCGTGATCCCGGCAAATATATCCTGCCATGGAATTTGTGATTCTCCCCTGGATCACTCCGTCTCCTCAGGGATATACAGCCAGCGTGCCGAGGCAGTATAGTTGGGGCTAAATCCGCCAGTCGCCAGTAGAGTGGCCCCGATCAGGGACCCCGGTCAGGAAGGAAATACAGACCAGCGGTGGCCAGTACCGGAGGAGAGCGTGACAGTTCTTGCTGCGCGCTCACGCAATCTGCCCCGGTCGAACGACCTCATTCTGATTTTGTACCTTGGCAGGGGGAGCGCAGGACCGCGGCCCCGTTGCCCTTGAGCCGGTTGGAGAATGTATGAGTAAGGTTGTTGGTGCTTGCGTTGTCCTTGCCTCGATGGTGTTGGCCGGGGTACACGTAGCCCCACTATGGGCCGCGCAGAATCCGTCGCCGTCGAGCGATCCGACGCAGACCCCGCCTCCGGCGTATACCCCGCGTCCACCCGCCGCACCAGCGGCTGAAGATACCCCGGCGCAACGCGACGCCCTGGAGCGAATGGAAGCGCGGGCCAATGAACAATACGAGGCAGCACGCAAGTCCTATAATTTGACGGTAACGGCGAATTACAATTTCCATTACGGCAAAGACAAGCCGTTTGCTCCGGGGAACAACAAAGTGCAGGGCGAAGGTTTTCTTCAGCCCGGGGCATTTCCCAGCGCCGAGTATTGCGGTACCTGCCATCAGGAAGCTTATACCCAATGGCGGCAATCGCTGCACTCGAACTCCTTCCGCACACCGTTTTACCGCACCAGCGTCAACCTGCTGATTCGCGATAACGCCCGCGGCATTGCGTACGCGCGCCATTGCGACAGTTGCCATAATCCCATAGCGGTACTCGGCGGTGGTCTCACTGAGGGCTCGCAGGTAAACCGCGCTGCCATGGATTCAGATGGCCTGACCTGCACCACTTGCCACTCCGTACAGAGAGTCGATTCAAGCAATGGCAATGGAAGCGTCGAGATGGGCGTTCCCGCGGTAATGGTTGACGAAAAAGGAAACCGCATTCCCGGCGAAGTTCCCTTCGAACAGATTCTTCGTCATCCTGAGCGGCATTCGAAGGCGGTCATGTCTGACCTGCTGCATACGCCGGAGTTCTGCTCGGCGTGCCATAAAGCAAACCTGCCCCAACCGCTCAACGATTACAAATTCATTCGTGCCTTTACGACCTATGACGAGTGGCAGGGTTCGAAGTTTTCCCAGCGCAACCCGCTCACGTTTTATACAGCTGACTTTTCCAGTTGCCAGGGATGCCATATGAAGCGTGCTCCCGCCGTGCTTCCCGAGTATGGCGCCAAGCATGGAACCTTTGTCTCCCATCGCTGGCTTGCCGGCAACACGGCGGTGCCCTACTATTACGGCTTCGATCAGCAACTGGCGAAGACAATCGAATTTCTCAAAAGCGGCAACTTTCTCAACGTAGACATTTTTGCGCTGAAGAATTTGTCCGGCGGGCCAATGGCTGCGCCACTGGGCTCAACTCCGGTGTCTCTCAAGCCGGATGAACTCGTTGAGGCCTCCGTCGTCATTCAAAATAAGAATATCGGCCACTCGCTCATCCCCGAGGTACGGGACCTCTATGAGGCGTGGGTCAGCGTTACGGTCAAAGATGCCGCCGGAGCGCTCATCTATCGCAGCGGCTTTCTCGAACCGGATGGCATGCTTGACCGCGGCGCGCACAGCTTTACCAATCGGCCGGTTGATTTGACAGGCGACTTTGTCGACAACCATAAGGTCTGGACCATTCATTCGGTAGCCTACGACAACACAATTCAATCCGGGCGATCAGCGCTCGTGCGCTATCAATTCCACATTCCCGCTAATGCCACGGGCCCCATCTCCATCACGGCCGCCGTCGATTACCGCCACTTAAGGCAGAGTTACCTGAACAATGTTCTTGGCGTTGATCATCCGGCTTATCCGGTAGTCGAGATTGCTTCAGAAACACGCACGCTGAATCTTGGCGATAATCCGCCCGCCGCACCGCTCCCTGATGAGAATCAGGACTGGATGCGCTGGAATAACGTCGGCATCGGATACCTTGATTCCTTGCAATACGAAGATGCTATCCATGCATTTGAACGAGTCGTCCAACTGCGTCCGGACTACAAAGATGGCTACATCAATGTTGGCCTGACGTACATTGAATGGGAAAAATATAACGAAGCGCGAGAGCCGCTCGAAGAAGCGCTCCACATCCACCCTGATGATGCGCGCGCACTGTACTACCTGGCGCTGGTTGAACGCCGCCAACGCCATTCGGAAGCCGAAATTGCCGATCTAGAGAAGGTGGTTCAGCAGTATCCCCAATCGCGCGATGCGCGGCGCGAGCTTGGAATTTCCTACTATCAGCAGCATCGCAGTGACGAAGCGCTGCTCGAATTCAAGGCGCTCCAGGCCATCGATCCGGATGATGTGGCTGCGCATTACAACCTGTCCATTCTTTACCGCCGGATGGGTTTGAAGAAGCAGGCATCGGAAGAAGCCGCGATGTACGCCACAAAACGCATCGATCCCGGCGCACCGACTTACTCGATGGATTACCTCCGCAAGCATCCAGAGCAATCCACCGAGAGCGACCCCTGGCATGTTCACTCTGACATTGCCCATGCCTCCGGCGCCCGGCAAGCTTCCGAATGACTGGAGAACACTCACACTAATGAGACGCCGCGCCTTTATCCGCTCACTGAGCCGCACCGCCCTGGTCCTCCCGTTTGCGGATATTCTCTCTCTCGCTTCTCCCTTTCAGCAGCAGCCAGCGCCTGGCTCCGCAAAGCCGCTGGGCCCGCAGGAGCGGAGTTATGATGCCAAACCCGCGCCGCCACCGCCTGGTCCCAAATCTCCCATTGAAGGAACGCCGCTTGGGGTCAGCTACGTGGACGTAGTGAAAGAGGCTGGTTTGGACGTAAAGACAATTTACGGCGGTGAGGTCACCAACAAATATCTGCTGGAAACCACCGGTTGCGGGCTGGCATTTTATGACTATGACAACGATGGCTATCTCGATATTTTTCTGGTCAACGGCTGGCGTCTCGAAGGGTTTCCATCTGGCCAGGAACCGCACTGCCGTCTGTTCAAGAACAATCGCGACGGCACGTTTACGGATGTAACCATCGGTTCCGGCCTTGAACACAAAACCGGTTGGGGGCAGGCCTGCTGCGTAGGTGATTACAACAACGACGGCCACGATGATCTGTTCATCACATACTACGGGCAAAACGCACTCTATCGAAATAATGGGAATGGTACCTTTACCGATGTAACACAACAGGCCGGACTCATTCAGCCTGGACCAAAGACCCGCTGGAATACCGGCTGCACGTTTGTCGACTACGACCGCGACGGAAATCTCGACCTGTTTGTCGCCAATTATGTCGACTTCGATCTCAATACTGCCCCCAAACCGGAAGACGGCCCCTGCACGTACAAGGGAATCCTGGTAGCTTGCGGCCCTCCGGGACTGCCCGGTGGAAGAAATATTCTTTACCACAACAACGGCGACGGAACCTTCACGGACGTCAGCGAGAAGGCGGGCATGTGGACCGCGGTTGGGACCTACGGACTGAGCGTCGCAGCCTCCGATCTGGATAACGATGGCTGGCCCGATATCTATGTCGCTAACGACTCGGCTCCGGCTACGCTCTATCTCAATCAAAAGGACGGAACCTTTCGCGATATTGCCATCGAGGCCGGCGCTGCGCTGTCAGCCGAGGCTAAACCCCAGGCCGGCATGGGTGTTTCCATCGGCGACTACAACCGCGACGGCAACATGGACGTTGTAAAAACCAACTTTGCCGGAGACACCGATTCGCTCTACACCAACCTCGGAGACGCGACATTTGAAGACCGCACCTATCCCGGAGGCCTGGGCGTGAATACACGACTATTGGGCTGGGGGGTCGGATTTTTCGATATGGATAACGATGGATGGCTCGATATTCTTATGTCCAATGGTCACGTCTATCCAGAGGTAGACCGTTCCAAAGGTGACTTGAAATATGCTGAGCACAAATACCTATACCGCAACTTGCGCAACGGCAGGTTTGAGGAAGTGACTAGTCAGGGTGGACCCGGAATTCTGGAGAATGCGCCGGCCCGCGGGTGCGCGTTTGGCGATTACAACAATGACGGAGCTATGGACGTGGCCGTGAATTGCATGAATGCAATTCCACAACTGCTGCGCTGTGATTCAACGCTCAATCGTAACTGGATCAAGATCAAGCTCGTGGGCGTTAAATCGAATCGTACCGGCATTGGCAGCCGCGTCCTTCTGACTGCTCTTACTTCGCCCGAGATGACCAGGCCTTTGCTCCAGACCGAAGAATTGCGCAGCGGCGGGAGTTACTTTTCGCAAAATGATTTACGCCTCCATTTCGGACTGGATCAGGCAAAGAAAGCGGATCTAGTGGAGATTCGTTGGTTAAGCGGGCAGGTTGACCAGATCAGGAACCTGGCCGCGAATCAGCTGCATGTTATCCAGGAAGGTGGCAAGGTTCTTAGTTCTGCTCCGTTGCCCCCCGTCAAGGCGCGCGGAAAAATCAGGCCCTGAGGATCGCAGATGCCAGCCCGCATCTTGAAACCCGGAGTCTCAGTTGAAAGTCTTTTCTAGTTGCATCAATGAAATTTGGAAGGGGAACTGTGTCCCAAGTTCGAGTCTTGTATTGATACCAAACCAAAGTACCGCATGTTTTCCAATTGCCGTGACCTATAGAAAGAGGTATCGTATCTGAGACAGGAATGAGTTCGGCCGGGGTTGGAACTTCAAGCGGTTCTTGAATCGCTACAAGCCACTGGCACATCGGCCGGGCGGCTTTTTCCGCGATGAAAAGCCGCCCGTATCAAGATTGAATATGGCACGTCTATTGGAGACCCCCTCGAGCAACCGTGATCGGATGGTTATCTGCATCTTCAGGAGGAACCCATGGCACTTTCTGACGTTCTGGCGAGCATCGATGGCGAAATTGCCCAGTTACGGAAAGCGCGAGCGCTGCTGACCGGCGCGACTCTGCGGGCAACGAAGAGAAAGCCTGGAAGACCCAGGAAGATTGTGACCGGAATTTCGGTCCCCGCGGCCGAGCCGGAAAAAGGCAAGAAGAGAACTCTCTCTCTCTCTCTAGAAGGCCGCAGGCTCATCTCCGAGGCTGCCAAGCGCCGTTGGGCTGCCGAGAGAAAAGCCGCTTCCTGAGTTTGCAGATTCGCTTTTACTTTGGAGCTCTCGCCTCACATCGAAGCTGGCTTCCAGTCCGCAAACATTCTTAATGATCCTTTGCCAGTTCCCTCTTGGCGCCGATCTCGGCAGTCGGCCTCTCATTGATTGTCTCCCTTTCGAGCTCCCCGTTGTGCGAATGCGAAATCGTCAAACCGGGTGACATGCCCCTGTTTTTCGTTGTATATTCAGCCATGCTTTTCAAGCGTGCTTTCTCTTCCGCCATACTTGCAGGCGCACTCACTCTAGCCTGTGCTGCACAGGTCAAGGACAATGGGACAGATACAGGCAAAGTGGCAGCCAAGTCCGCATGGCTGACGTTGACTGCTGACGAAAAAGCATTGGCGCTACAGTTCGCCGAGCCCTACAAGGATTACCTGAGACATGCCAAGTCCGCATCGCTTTCGGAGGCGGAGTTGATCCGGCTCGCTCATGCAGCGGGATTTGAGGACTTCGCGTCACCCACCCAGGTGAAGGCCGGCGCCCGTCTGATCCTCAGCAACCGTGGTCGCGCCGTGCTTTTTGCCGTCATCGGCAACGACCCGATCGAATCCGGCTCGCGCATGGTTGCCGCTCACCAGGATTCTCCCCATATTAATCTCAAGGCTCGTCCCGTGGTCGATGCGCCAGGTTCGGTTGCGCTGCTCAAGACCATGCCTTATGGCGGCATCAAACGCTACCAGTGGGCCAATTTGCCTATGGCTCTTGTTGGGCGCATTGATACGCTCGATGGCCGGCACATCGAAGTGAACATTGGTTTCGCACCCGGTGATCCTGTTTTCGTGATCCCCGACGCAGCGCCGCACTCTGACCGTCTCCTGCGTACGCGCACCTATACTGAAGTATTTTCGGGCGAGGAAATGACCCCCGTGATCGGCAGCATTCCCGCCGCAGATTCGACGGTCGCAGGGCAAGTGATGGCCACGCTGCGTCAACGCTTCAAGATTCGCGATGAAGATCTGGTCGCGGCGGAACTGGAGCTGGTTCCGGCAACGCAGCCAGCAGATGTAGGCATTGACGGTGGTTTGATCGGATCCTGGGGCCAGGATGACAAGCTCTCTGCCTACGCCAGCACGCGTTCATTGTTCGATCTGAAGAGTACGCCGCGCAAAACCGCCTTTGCCTACATCACTAATTTCGAAGAGGTCGGTTCAGTCAATGACACCGGCGCAGGTTCGCAGTTTCTTGACTCTGCATTTACCGCGCTGATCGATGCGCAGGCCAGACCCGCAACTGCTCTCGCGGTTCGCAATGCGCTGGCTCATGCGGAGGTGCTCTCGGCGGACACCAACGATGGCGTCAATCCGATCTTTCCACAGAACTCGGAAAACTCGAATGCCGCTATTGTGGGATTTGGCGTAGCAATCAAGAGGTATGGCGCCGGCTTCGATCCCAATTCTGAATTTACGGCGCGTGTGCTGCACCTGCTGGATACCAATCGAATTGCCTGGCAGACGCAGACTCCGAAAGTCGACGTTGGTGGAGGCGGCACCATTGGCGGATTCCTTTCCATGCGCAATATGGAAGTACTAGACGTCGGCATTCCGCTGCTTTCCATGCATGCCACCTATGAAATGTCTTCCAAGGTTGACCTCTGGTCGTACTACCGGTTCATGCTTGCTTTCTATGGAATGGAGTGATGGAAGCTAGCCCGACGAAAGTGTGCCTTCGCTAAGTCAAATGTAATTTCAGAAACTCGAGTGATCGTTCGCGCGCAGCCAGCGCTGAGTCCTGGTTGTAGCTCGCGTCCACATCGCGGTTGAACCCGTGCCCCGCATCATAAAGGTAGATTTCAACTTCCGGGTGCGCGGTGCGGATTCGGCCAATCTCCTCAGTTGGAATATGCGCATCCTGCCGGCCGAAGTGCAGAAGTACAGGCGCTCGAAGCTTCTCATCAGCATAGTGAGCAATTCGCCCGCCGTAGTAGCCGACAGCCGCTCCCGGATTGTGGCGCGCAGCAGCAAGCCAGGCCATGGTCCCCCCATAGCAATAGCCAACTACCCCTGCCTTCTTTCCTGTAGTGCTGGCCGCAAACTCGATCGCGGCGGCTACGTCAAAGAGAGATTTCTCGGGGTCCAGCTGCGCAAGCATGCTCATCGCCTTTTGCCGGTCTGCCCCGCCGTAGTCCAACTCAACACCCGGCTCGATGCGATCGAACAAAGCTGGTGCCACCGCCAGGAACCCATCTCTTGCATAACCGTCGGCCACGGAGCGTATGTGACGGTTTACGCCGAAGATCTCCTGCACCACAACCAGACCGGCCACCGGCTCGCCGGTGGGGTGGGCGACGTAGGCACCCAGGTCCTGGCCGTCTTCGGCCTTTAACCTGACAAACTCGCTCATCATAAAGCCTCTTGACTCTGGTATCTAAGGTGGGATATACCCGATTGCAAATCCCGTGTAACGTGAATGTCCATGCAACTACAATAAGGCAAGCAATCGCGCAATCTCCACGAGAACTACCTTGCCGGGGTGAGCAACCGGGGATGGCTTCGAAGTCCACACGACTGAAACGGAAGAAAATGAAAGTGCTGGGCATTAGCGGTCTGGAAAACGCAATGTCGTTCAAGCAGGCCGCGTTTCCGGGTCTGGATGAGCGCGAGTACCGCATTGCACAAGGTATGGACGCTGCTGCCGCCCTTGTGATTGATGGTGAGTTGGTCGCCGCTGCTGAGGAAGAACGCTTCACCGGGAGCAAGCATACCCCCCATTTCCCCATCCACGCTATTCGCTATTGCCTGCAGGAAGCCGGTATCTCCTTCGACGAAATCGACGAGCTTGCCCACGGTTTCAATTATGCGCCGGTTCGCGATCTATATATGCACGATGAAACGTCACGAGAGCTCTATCGAAAGGTCTTCTCCCGGGAAGCGTTGCTCGCCCAGGTGAATCGGAGCCTCCCCGGCTTTCCTGACAAGAAAGTGTTTTCGGTCAGTCACCACCTGGCTCATGCCGCCAGCGCCGCACTCACCTCGGGATGGGACGAGTGCCTGGTTATTGTGAACGACGCCATGGGCGAAGTCGAAAGCCTGAGTGTTTATGACTTCCATGACGGGGAGCTGGAAAGAATCGCAAGCATCGGCGCCAATGACTCGATGGGAATTCTTTACTCGCTTGTCACTCTGCATCTCGGTTTCGATTTCAATTCCGATGAATACAAAATCATGGGCCTGGCGCCCTATGGCGACGCAGCCCGGTTCCGGCCCTTTTTCGAACAGGCCGTCGAATTGTGCCAGGACGGAACCATTCGTATTCCCATTTTGAAGTTAAATCGCACACGCGATGAGCGGGAAACCTACCTTGCCACACGCGCGCATCTTCGTGATCACCTGATTGCGCCGCGCATGCCGTCGGATCCAGTGACATCGGCTCATGAAGATGTTGCGGCCGCGTTGCAGGAATGCCTTGAGCGCGCCGTCCTACACATCTGCACCCACTTCGCTAAAAAAACCGGCCTGCGCCGCATCGCGCTGGCTGGGGGTGTTGCACTCAACTGCACGGCCAACGGCAGGCTCATGCACTCCGGTCTCTTCGATGAGGTTTACGTTCAGCCAGTGGCCGGCGATGATGGCGTCGCGCTCGGCGCGGCCCTCTATCGCGCCGCGCTCGCCGGCGATGCGATCAATCGCCGCATGCCCACCCCGCTCCTTGGACCTCGATATCAGAGCAGCGATATTGAAACCGCGCTGCTCAGTTTTGGCCAGCGCATCCACTGGCGCCGCCTTGATTCGCTCGATACTACCTGCGCTACAGCCGCACAGCTGATCGCTGACGGCCGCGTCGTTGCCTGGGATCGTGGCCGCATGGAATACGGCCCGCGTGCCCTGGGCAACCGCAGTATTCTCGCGGATCCAGCACACCCTGAAATGCGCGATCGCATCAATGCCATGGTGAAAAAGCGGGAAGCCTTTCGCCCGTTCGCTCCGGCGTGCTCCATTGAGGACGCTTCACGCTGGTTTGAAGTAGCTCCCGGCGAGCAGCACCCATACATGATCAGCGTGGTCGATGTGCGGCCCGAGGCGCGCTCGCTGCTCCCGGCCGTTACCCATGTCAACGGCTCGGCTCGCCTGCAAACAGTGAGCGAGGGCGACAACCCGGATTTTCACGCGCTGCTGGTTGCGGTAGGAAAAACCACTGGCCGCCAGATGGTACTGAATACAAGTTTCAACGTGAAGGGTCAGCCCATCGTCAACACGCCGCATGAAGCGATAGAAACCTTCCTCGGAACCGGAATCGAGTTTCTGTTTTTGGAGAATTATCATGTCACCCGTTCAGCTGCCTGAGTGGAATCGAACTGAAGCTGACTATCCGCGCAACAGCACGATCGCGGATCTGTTCAAGCAGCAGGTAGAGCTGACTCCGGATGCGATCGCGGTTGTTTCCAGTGACCGCCAGTTGAGTTATCGCGAGCTCGATGAGCGCTCGAATCGTCTTGCCCGTCACCTGCGAGACGTGGGCGTAGGGACGGAAACTCTGGTTGGCGTATGCATGGCGCGATCGCAAACGCTGATCGTAAGCCTGCTCGCCATTCTCAAAGCCGGCGGCGCCTACGTACCGCTCGATCCGGCACACCCACAAGAGCGCCTTTCGCTGATCATCGAGGATTCCGGCATCCCCATTCTGCTCACTGCGGGCGAGCGGCAGGCGAAGCTTTCGTTCGGCCCAGGCAAGCTGGACATGATCGATGTGGAAGACTCATCCATTGCACTCCTGAGTCCTCAACCAATCTCCTGCCCGGCTGAGAGCCATCATCTTGCCTATGTTCTATACACCTCGGGCTCGACCGGCAAGCCCAAGGGAGTCATGGTCGAGCACAGGAATGTCGTGAATTTCTTTACCGGCATGGATCGGGCAATTGGCTATAAACCTGGCGTCTGGCTTGCCGTGACCAGCGTAACTTTCGATATCTCCGTGTTGGAGTTGCTGTGGACACTTACGCGAGGCTTTAAGGTTGTGGTGCTTGGCGATGAAGGCACGACGGGTATCGCAGGGCAGATCCATGTGCACGGCGTCACCCATTTGCAAATGACGCCGTCGCAGGCACGCATGTTGACTTTCGATGCAAATGCGTTTTCTGCGCTATCCTCTCTCCAGCAGATCCTGCTCGGCGGAGAAGCCGTTCCAGCCTCTCTCATTCATCGCATTCGCGAAGTATTTGCCGGCGAAATCTATAACATGTATGGACCAACTGAAACCACCATCTGGTCGACGACCTGTCCTGTTGGATTACCGGATCTCACCGTTCCAATAGGCCGCCCCATCGCGAACACACAGGTCTTTCTGGTCGACCCGCAAATGCAACAAGTCCCAACGGGTAGGACCGGAGAATTGCTCATTGGCGGAGACGGTGTGACCCGCGGATATTGGCGCAGGCCTGACCTTACCGCTGAACGCTTTCTCTCGATTGCCGATCTTTCCGCCGGCCGTGTCTATCGTACTGGCGACATGGCGCGGATGCTGCCGGATGGGAATCTGGAGTTTCTGGGCCGAGCCGATTTTCAGGTCAAGCTGCGCGGTCATCGCATCGAGCTCGGCGAGATCGAAGCGGTGCTGGAGCAGGAGTCTGGAGTCAGACAGGCCGTCGCTGTTGTGCGTGAAGACCGCGAGGCAGATCAGCGGCTCGTGGCCTATCTGGTCGTTGATCCGACGCGCCCAGCGTTGAGGGGCGCATTGAAAACGGCGCTCGAGGGAAAACTCCCCGAGCCGATGATCCCTTCAGCATTTGTCTTTCTCTCTGCCATGCCTCTGACTGCAAACGGCAAGATCGATCGCAAGGCGCTGCTTGAGCTTGCTCCGCCTCTCGCTCCGGTAGCCTCAAATGTAAGTCAACCTCGTGTTGAATCAGTCGGCACCATCGAGCGTATTGTCATCCAGGCCTGGCAGGAGGCGCTGGGCGTTTCCGACGTTGGCCTGGACGACAACTTCTTCGACCTGGGCGCTCACTCACTCACGGTTGCCGAGGTTCAGGCTAAATTGCAGAACTCACTCCAGCGCGAGGTCTCTCTTCTTGACCTGTTTCAATTTTCAACCGTAAAGACACTCTCCCGTCACCTGGCGGGCGATCGCAAGATGAATACGCTGTCTGATCGTGCCGAACGGCGCAGGCTCGCTCAGCAGCGCTGAAAAGGAAACGATGAAGCCCTCGGCAATTGCGATCGTCGGTCTGGCAGGGCGCTTTCCCGGTGCGCGCAATATAAGCCAATTTTGGCAGAACCTGCGCGATGGGGTCGAGTCGATTCGCTCCCTGAGCGACACTGAACTGCTCGCTGCCGGCGTGGCTGCGGAGGAGTTGTCGCGAACCGATTACGTAAGGCGCGCCTCGGTGTTAGAGGATGTGGACCTGTTCGATGCGCCGTTCTTCGGCCTGAGTCCCAGGGATGCAGCCATCATGGATCCCCAGCATCGTCACTTTCTTGAATGCGCGTGGGAGGCTCTTGAAGACGCGGCCCACCCGCCGCAACGCTTCGCGGGGTCGATCGGAGTATTCGCCGGATCCGGAATGAACTCCTACCTCATCCATCATCTGCTTGCGAATCGCAAACTCGTCGACTCGGCAGGAATCTTTCAACTCAAGCAGACGGGCAACGACAAAGATGTCTTGTCGACGCGCGTTTCCTATCAGTTTGATTTGCGCGGGCCCAGCATTAATGTGCAGACGGCCTGCTCTACATCGCTGGTCGCGGTTCATCTGGCATGTCAGAGTCTTGTCAATTACGAATGCGACATGGCGCTGGCGGGCGGCGTAACCATCGAATTCCCGCATGGACAAGGGTATATCTATCGCGAAGGAGAAATCCTTTCCCGCGATGGGCACTGCCGTTCCTTTGATGCGTCCTCAAGCGGAACTGTCTTCGCAAGCGGTGCGGGCATCGTCGTCCTGCGACGCCTTGACGATGCGATTCGGGATCGGGACAATATTCGCGCCGTCATTCTTGGCTCTGCCATCAATAACGACGGCGCCCGCAAAGTGGGCTTCCTGGCGCCCAGCGTTGAAGGACAGGCAGAAGTCATCGCGGAGGCCCTCGGGGTTTCCGGAGTGAGTGCAGAGGACATCTCATATGTTGAAGCCCATGGAACCGGCACCGTGGTTGGCGATCCGATCGAGGTCAGAGCACTGACACTGGCCTTTCGTAAGACCACCGACCGCAATCAGTATTGCGGAATCGGTTCCTTGAAAAGCAACGTCGGCCACCTCGATGCGGCAGCCGGTGTTGCTGGCCTCATCAAGACGGTGCTTGCCCTGGAACATGCGCAGATCCCGGCGAGCCTGCATTTCCAGAAACCGAATCCGCACATCCAGTTTGCGACGAGTCCGTTCGTTGTGAATCAACAGCTTCGAGACTGGCCATCCACACCTTCGCCGCGCCGTGCCGGCGTCACCTCACTCGGAATTGGCGGCACCAACGCACACCTGGTTCTCGAGCAAGCGCCTCCGGCCAGGGTCGAGAGAATCCCGAAGCCGTACCAGTTGATTCCAATTTCGGCCAAGACTGAGAGCGCATTGGAGAATGCTGCCGCCAATCTGTTTACGTACCTGGACAGGCATCCGGAGGCAAGCCTTGCAGATGCGTCTTTCACCTGCCAGACTGGCCGCCAGTTCTTCCCGCACCGCCGCGCTTTTGTGGTCCCCACCTCTCGGGACCATCATCAACCCGAAGCAGTCGGCTGGCATTCAGCCGGCGATCCAAAACACGTTGCGACCGGCGTCGCCGACAGTTCCCTAAGGCCGGTCGCGTTCATGTTTTCAGGGCAAGGCTCGCAGCACGTCAATATGGGACGTGAGCTCTATCAGCACGAGCAGGTCTTTCGCGCGTCTCTGGATCATTGCGCTGACCATTTGTTTGGATTGCTTGGACTGGATTTCCGTCAGGTTCTCTACCCTTCCGAGCCAATCGCGGCCGGCACGCCAGAGAAATTGAATGAAACCTGGTTAACGCAACCGGTCCTATTTGCGATTGAATATTCCCTCGCGCGCTGGTGGATGTCGCTCGGCGTAATACCTGCTGCAATGGTCGGCCACAGTCTGGGCGAATACGTGGCAGCCTGCATCGCGGGAGTTTTCTCGGTTGAAGATGCTCTGGATATCGTCGCGTATCGCGGCCGGCTGATGTACGGATTGCCCGCCGGAGCCATGCTTGCGGTTTCTCTTCCGTCAAACGCCATCACCCTCGGTGCAACTCTCTCTCTGGCAGCGGTTAACGGTCTCGACCAGTGCGTCGTTTCCGGGCCTGGCTCTGAAATTACCGCATTGGAAGAACAGCATAGGAAACAGTCCGTTGCCAGCCGGCGTCTGATCACCTCCCACGCATTTCACTCGTCCATGATGGACCCCATCCTGGCGGCGTTTGAAGACCGCATGCGCAAAGCAACTCTCGAAGCGCCGCGCATTCCGTACCTTTCGAATGTAACTGGCGATTGGATCAGGGCTGAAGAAGCGACCGATCCGGCTTATTGGGCGCGCCACCTGCGCCACACTGTGCGCTTCTCTGACTGCGTTGCCGAACTGCTTGGCACACCGGAACAGATACTTCTCGAGATTGGCCCGGGCAATGCCCTCACTTCACTGGCACGTGAACAAAGTGGTCCATCCCGAAGAGTGTTTGCTTCGATGCCACATCCGCGCGAGTCGACCGGTGCGCTTCGCGTTGCTCTCCAGACACTGGGGCAACTTTGGGTTTTGGGAGCCGAGGTTGATTTCAGCAAACTGCACGCGCCTGAGTCCGTGCGGCGGATTCCGTTGCCCACGTATCCGTTTGAACATCGGAGATTCTGGATCGAACCAGACGCCCGTCCTCGAAGCGCTGCGTCCACCCCAGGCCCTCCGCCCATCGCTCAGGATACCAACGCTCTTCACCTCTACAGCCGCGTATGGGTGCAGGAATCACCCACATCATCGCCTTTGGTTCCAGATGACACCTGGATCATATTCAACGACTCGCTTGATATCGGCAACCAGATTTCGTCCCTGCTCAGGCTGCACAAGCAGAGGGTGATCCTGGTCGCGGCGAGCTCCAGTTACCGGCAGATCTCCGCGACCAATTATGCGCTCAGGCCAAATATGCGCGTGGACTATGATGCGCTCCTGGCAGATATCCTGAAGAATGGAGACACGCCCCGCAGGATCATTCATCTTTGGTCCGTGATGCCCGAAGGCTCCAGCCAATCGCTTGCCGAAGTGGAAGCCCGTAGCTTCCTGAGCGCGCTTTTTCTGGCTCAAGCGCTGGCCGGCCAGGACCTGACCGGCATCGATATCGGATTCATCTCCAATCAAATGCAACAGGTATCCAACGAGCAGGTTCGCAATCCCGCGCAGGCCTTGCTCCTGGGTCCGGTAAAAGTCATACCGCAGGAACTGCCCGGAATCACTTGCCGAAGCATCGACCTCAATTTGTCCGATGATGACAGGCAGGCCTGCGCAACGCAAATCGTGGACGAGATGAGCGTCACTGCGCTGAACGACACAGTTGCTTTCCGCGACGGCCAACGATTCGTCGAGACTTTGGAACCGATGTCTCTGAACTCCTGCGCGCCAGACCACAGACTCCAGCCTGGAGGCGTCTATTTGATCACCGGCGGGCTCGGCGGTATCGGACTCGTGGTTGCCGAGCACCTGGCGCGTGAATTCAAAGCCCATTTACTGCTTGTGTCTCGATCCACCATTGCGCCCGAAGTGGAATGGGAAGCACTGGCAAGCGATCCTCTTTTGGGCGAAGAGAAGAGGACGCTTCTAGGAAGGCTTCTCGAGATTCGCCGCGCTGCGGGTCGATTGCATATCGTGCAGGCCGACGTTACCAGCCTTGAACAGATGCGCAGCGTCGTGTCGCTCGCCAACCTGCATTATGGAAAAATCGACGGCGTGTTTCACGCGGCTGGTGTTCTGGACGATGGTCCACTGATGCTGAAAACCGCAGAACGGTCTGCCCGCGTTTTTGAAGCGAAGGTACGGGGAACCTTGACACTTGAAGCGGCTCTAGGCGATCTGCCTCTGCGCTGCTTTGTTTTGTTCTCTTCGATCAGTTCCATTGCGCCGCCGCCTGGGCAGGTGGATTACGCCGCGGCCAATGCCTTCCTGGATGCCTTCGCGCGCAGCAGAAAGGGCCCCATAACAGTGATCAATTGGGGAGCCTGGCGCGATGTTGGGATGGCAGCGCGTTCGAAGCCTTCCCACCCGTTTCTTGAACGGGTGTTATCCGACACGCCGCAAGCGATGGTTTACAAGAGTCAGTTCGCTCCGTTTCGCCAGTGGGCCCTGGCCGAGCACACCCTGAATGAAGCCCAGGCATCCAAAGCTCTATTGCCAGGAACTGCTTACCTGGAAATGGCCGCTGCTGCGTTATGGCGCGGCTCGCGTGGCGGGCCGGTCGAGTTGCGAGACGTCTTCTTTCTCAATCCCCTGATGCTTTCGCAAAACGAAACCAGAGACGTGCGCATTCAACTCAAACCAGAGCAGGAGACTGCTCAGAAGAGTGATAGTTTTCGCTTCGCAGTTTTCTCGCGAATCAATGCGTGGGTTGAACACGCGACTGGGACCGTGGAGCGTTGCACTGCGCGTGAGCCGGCAAAGATTGGTCGCGCGGCCATCGCTGCCCGCTGCGGTGATGAGGCAATTGTATTCGACGCCGAGCACCGTACCCGGCAAGAGCGTCACCTTGTTTTTGGCCCTCGCTGGCGGTCGCTGAAGCGGATCCTCATCGGAAGACACGAAGGATTGGCTGAGGTTGAACTCGATGAGAGATTCTCATCAGACCTCCCCGATTTCATGATGCACCCCGCACTGCTCGACCTTGCTACCGGGGCGTCGCTTTACTTGACAGCGAAATACGACCAGTCCGACGATCTCTTTCTTCCCATCTCGTACCACCGCATTCGTGTCTACCGCCCGCTGCCAGCGCGGTTGTTCAGCCACATTCGTAACCAGAAAACGGACGGCACACGCCGTGAGGTTGAGACCTTTGACCTGACGCTCTTCGATGAACAAGACCAGGTTCTCGCGGAGATCGAAGGTTTCAGCATGCGTCGGATCGCAAACTTTGTACGGATGCTTCAGGACAATGCTCCCGTGGTCGACTCCGATGGCGTCGCAGGAGAGGAGCTTATCGAAGTGCATGCGGATCGAGCAATTGGGCCGCAGGATGGCGCCAGAGCCTTGACGGCGATCTTACTGTCCAAAACACCGCGCGCCGTTGTCGCCGTTTCCGAGCCAATCGAAACCGCGCCAGCAGCGTCAAAGCAACCGGCGGCTACCACTCCCAAGCCCGTTGAGCCAGCGGAGAACAAAGACATAGAGGCTACCCTGGCCTCCTGGTGGCAAGAGATGCTGGGGGTTGACAAGGTCGGACTCAACGACGACTTCTTCGCGCTCGGAGGTCATTCCCTGGTCGGGGTCCGGCTGTTTGCCAGGATCAGGAAAACCTATAAGGTAGACCTCGAAATCGTGGTTCTGTTTGAGGCGCGCACCATCAGTCAACTGGCCGCGGTGATTCGAAACGCATTCCAGCCAGTTGCACCCGAACTGAAAGCCTGGTCTTCTTTGGTTGCAGTTCAGTCCACGGGCATGCGGGCCCCCGTTTTCTGTGTGCACGCAATCGGAGGCGATGTAGTTTTCTACGAGCCCCTGTCAAAGGCTCTTGGAGACGACCAGCCGTTCTATGCGTTTCGCTCCCCGCATCTGGGCAAGGGGGAGATTCGGAAAACAACGGTTGAAGAATTGGCGGCCGCTTATGTCCATGATCTTCGTGAATTTTCTCCGCAGGGCCCATATCTGATCGGAGGCGCATCGTTTGGAGGCATCGTTGCTTTCGAAATGGCGCGTCAGCTGAGCGCGCAGGGCGACGAGCCAGTCTTGCTGTTCCTGTTTGACACCTCGGCCCCCGGCAGCACTCAACGAGTGAGCTCGACGGAAAAGCTTCACGGCTTCCGACAACGATTGCGTGAGGGCGGGGTACCCTACCTGATGCGAAAGATTGTGTTGAAGGGCGATCACTGGCGGAAGCAGATGTTGAAGCGATTCAGGGACGCGGAGTGCTTTTGCTTCCGGATAGCAGGCCGGGAATTGTCCCTTGATCTGCGCTATTATCTGGCTGAAAGGGCGCATTGGAATGCGGCCAGAGCCTACACGGCGCAAACATATCCGGGTAAGATCACCCTGCTGCGCGCCGTCGAGCGTGGCTATTTGGGAATGGAGCTGCTGGGTACGCGCGAGGCGCCGGGGCTCGGTTGGGGCGGGCTCGCCGCAGGGGGTCTGGAGATTCACGAGGTTTCCGGCGAGCATGGCAACATGCTTGATGAGCCCTATGTTCGAACGGTCGCGGCCGAACTCAAGAAGATTTTGCAGGGCGCGGAAACCAAGACGGCTGTCCAGCAGTGAGCGGCCGGGGAGAGGACAACAAGGGCCGAGCTTCGAACACCACCAGGCCAGGCGGTGTTCGACTTTCAACCATAAGTGCTACACAATGGCCTGCATGTTCAAGCAGACAGAATTGCCACCGATCCGGGCGGTCATTCAGGTCCCGGTCAAGCACCAGGCGAATCGCCTGTTCTTCGTCGAAGTGGAACGAGAATTTGCTGAGCGGCAATCGAAGTCCAAGGCCCCGCGCCTTGATGTAGGCTTCTTTCAAAGTCCACAGTCGCAAAGCGCGCGTGATTTTGTCATGGGGCTCAAGAGCCTCAAGCTGCCTAAATTCCAAGGTTGAAAACACGCTTGGGGCCACTTCAAGGATTGTTTCCGCACGCGAGCACGGTTCCACATCGACGCCCACATCGGCGCTCTCGGCAACCAGGCATACTACGAGCGCGCGGGAGTTGGAAAGATTGAAGCGCAATCCGCATTCGGGATCCACTGCGGGCTTGCCATAGGCATTCGGCCGGAAGCGCCATGCCTCGGGCGAAAGCTTGCCGTGAAACGAGAGAGCCGTTCGCGCCAGTGCGTGTGTCGCGATATATTCGCGGCGATGCTCTTCGAACTTGTAAGCCTCGCAGCGTGCTTGTTCGTCCTCACTGAGCAGCCGCGCACATGCCTGTGCAGAGTCTTGCTGAAGCAGATCGTCCGGATATGCATACCATAAGTAAATATTCTCTTTTTCCATGGCCGTCGAAGTCATAGGGTCGCATCGCTCCTCGCGTGCGCGCTATCGAGATCGGCCGCGCCTTCCAAGGCGATCTCGTCCGGCATCACGATCAAATCCCCCCCCCAAAAAAAATGCGCCCCGGGAGTTCCTCTCGGCAGCCAAATAACCGAAGCCCTCAAGCATCAGATAGCCGTCGAATCCGATCTCTCCGGGCGCCGCCATGATCGCGGGGAAATCACCATGCCCTGATCCAGGGCAAACCGCGTCATCCATATTCCTAACTTCATGTTGGCGTGAAACCAGTTGATCAGCACGCTACGCGCCGGTGACCAACGGTATCGCAGAAGTCGTTGGCACAGGCGGCAGCATCGAGAAAGAAAGTTTCGAACTCTTCAATTCCCTTCCTGCGCCCTAAGGAGAAGAGGCACAAATGGGTGCGGTCGAACCGGTTGTCCATGCGAATGCACTCAGGCCAATCTTCGTTCACTTATCCCTCGCAGGAGCGGAAGAACGACCCTTCCCATCCGTGCCGCGTCTCCATCTCAGTAGCCTATCGCACCAGCCCGTCATCCGGTCCCTGATTGAATGCAGGCTTCGTCGATGCCGTAGACTCAAGTCAAGGCACCCGAACCTCCATTCGATCGCTTCGTCGCCGGGGGTTTCGGCAAAAGAGGTATAATCTGCCCCATGGCGGCCACTTCCCCAACTCGACACGCCGCAGGCAGCGCCGCTCGGAGGATCGCATCCTCCGGCACCGAGACCGACACTCGCCGTGCAGACCTGGAGGCCCGCCTTGGGCAACTGGACAATCTCATGGTCGCCTACTCCGGCGGAGTTGACTCGGCTTTTTTGGCAGCCACGGCGCATCGCGTGCTTGGCTCCCAGATGCTCGCTGTGCTGGCTGATTCGCCCAGCCTCGCGCGCCGGGATATGGAACAGGCTTGCGCGTTTGCCAGATCCATCGAGATGCCGCTACGCGTTGTGGCCACAGAGGAACTGGAGCGCCCCGAATACCAGCGCAACGACGCAAATCGCTGTTTTCATTGCAAGGACGAGCTCTTCCGGGTGATCGAATCGCTCGGCGCCGAACTGGGTTTCTCCGCCATCGCCTACGGCATGAATGCCGACGACACGCGAGACTTCCGTCCCGGTCAGCGCGCCGCCGAGCAGCATGCGGTGCTGGCTCCGCTGGCCGATGCCGGCCTGACCAAGCTTGAAGTGCGCGCGCTGGCCAAGGCTGCCGGCTATCCGCTCTGGGATCGGCCGGCTGCCCCGTGCCTTTCATCGCGCGTGGAGTATGGACGCATGGTAACGCGCGAGGTGCTTGAGCAGGTGGAAGGCGCCGAAGAAGCCCTGCGTCAGCTTGGCTTTCGCGAGTTCCGCGTGCGCCATCACGGCGAGTTGGCTCGCGTTGAAATTGCGCGTGCGGAGTTACCGCGAGCGCTCTCTATGGAGATGCTGGACACCATCACGTCGGCCCTGAAGCAAGCCGGCTATCAATACGTAACGCTCGATTGCACCGGCTTTCGCTCCGGATCAATGAACGAGATCCTGCCCGTGGACATTCTTGCCCGGCGCGGGGCCTAGCAGAGGATGTGATCCTCTCAATCCCTTCAAGGAGGGGAGAGCTTCTGACCTCAAGCCGTAGATATGACCAGCCGCTTACGCGGCGCGGACGATTCCGGTGTGGTTGATGCTACGGTTGAGAGTCGTCGAGCGACATGGAGGGCTTGCCCCCCTCGTCCCCCCCTATATCCCGTATCCGGGCGTTTCCTACGACCGCACCATCTTTTGGATGATGTGCCTGGCCGTAGGTACATGACGTCCTTGAGTGCGGGGAATGTCGGTCGACTGCCGTAGTCGATCCGGTGCGGGTTCATGCTGCCCACCAGATCCCGATGACCTTGAAACCCACAAGCCTTCGAGTTCCAGTCGGCGCCCCATCGGCTTGTGTCGATGACGGCCGAGCGGACACTGGGAGCTTGTTCCCCGCTCGGTTTTGCGTGAAGCTCGATATGCCGGATTGAAACGACACAAAGTGTATGCTACAGAAATGAGCCATACCGTGCATTCAGGTGAAAAATCATTTGCCGCTGCCTTACACAATGCCAAGGCCTATAACGCCTTCATCTCCTCGCTGAAGCATAGGGGAATTCCCGCTCTATTCAGTTAAAATCACTCTCGATGCGAATTGGCTATTTGGAATGCTTTTCCGGTATCAGCGGAGACATGCTGCTAGGCGCGCTGGTGGACGCCGGCGTTTCCTTTGCCCTGCTTGAGGAGACCGCGGCCGCCCTCGATGTGGGAGCGCGCCTCGAGATGCGAAGGGTGACGCGCGGCGGAATTGCCGCTTCCAAAGTGGATGTCGTTACGCCTGACAGCCGGGCGCTCGATTTGGCCACTTCCGATGCCGAACATGCGCATACCCATGAAGGGCATTCCCACGCCGGCCACTCCCATCAGGCGCATATTCATGCCGAGCATGCGCATCGAGGCCATGCGGACGGCACGGATTCTGATTCCTCACCCTCCCACGCTCCGCATCGCTCCTTGTCGACGATATTGACCATCATCCAGTCGGCCGCACTGCCTGAAACCGTCAAAGCCCGCTCCATACGCGCCTTTCAACTTCTCGGTGAAGCGGAAGCCGCCATCCATTCCATTCCGGTTGAGAAGGTCCATTTCCATGAAGTGGGTGCGGTGGACACCATTGTCGACATTGTCTGCACCGCAGCAGGGTGTGAAGCCCTTGGCATCGATCGCTGGCTTTCGTCGTCGCTCAACGTCGGCAGCGGGACAGTCAAATGCCAGCATGGAACGCTTCCCGTACCTGCGCCGGCTACCCTCGCCTTGCTTGGCGATGCTCCCGTTTACGCGGCCGGGCCGCCGATGGAACGTGTCACGCCCACCGGAGCCGCGTTGTTGCGCATGCTCGACGTAAGCTATACACAGCTTCCCGCCCTGCGCATCCAGGGTTGCGGCTATGGCGCCGGCGGCCGTGACACGCCGGGCGAGCCCAATCTGCTGCGCCTGCTGATTGGCGAAATGGACCTCGCAACGCAGGCCGCAACGGGGATTGCCGGGCAGTCCGAGCTGATCGCAATTATTGAGGCGGTAATTGATGATTCCAGCCCGCAATTGCTGGGCTACGTGAGCGAGTTGCTGCTCAGCTCGGGCGCTTGGGATGTTTATCGCGTCGCGGTGCAAATGAAGAAGGGCCGCACCGGCGTCGAGCTCACTGTGCTTTGCCGGCCTGATCTTGTTCCTGTCCTGCGCGATCTGGTTTTTCGTGAGACGACCACCATCGGGCTGCACTGGCGCATTGAAAACAAGGCTGTGCTGGCCCGGGAATTCGTGAAAATTGAAACGCCGTGGGGCGAAGTGCAAATGAAAATCGCGCGCTGGCCTTCCGGCCAGGTGGCAAACGCTTCGCCTGAATATGAGGACTGCCGCGTCATCGCCGCCAGGCACGGGCTTGCACTCAAGCAGGTGATGCAGGAAGCCATGCGGATCTATGCTGCCGGGCAGGCAAGGGAGTTCTGATGGATCGCGCGCAAATCGAATCACTGCTGAACGAAGTGCGCGAAGGCCGGACCGGGGTCACCGATGCACTCGACCGCCTTCGCGATCTGCCTTTTGAAGATATCGGCTTTGCCAAAGTCGATCATCATCGCTCCCTGCGCACCGGCATGCCGGAAGTCATCTTCGCTGCGGGTAAAACGCCGGCGCAAGTGGCTCAGATATTCGCTCGCATGACGCAGCATGGCGGAAACGTACTTGCCACGCGTGCCTCGGCAGAAATGTTCCGCGCGGTGCGCGAGCTTGAATCTTCCGGCGCGCAGGCACACGCCGAGTACCATGAAACCGCCCGTTGCATCACGCTGAGGCAAACGCCGGCTGCTCCGGGAAAGGGCGCCATCGCCGTTGTCTGCGCGGGCACCAGCGATCTACCGGTCGCTGAAGAAGCAGCCGTCACTGCGCGCCTGATGGGCAATACGGTTGAGCTGATCGCCGATGTTGGCGTGGCCGGCATTCATCGGCTGCTGGCGCAAAGAGGCTCCCTGCAATCAGCCCGCGTGCTGATCGTCTGTGCGGGTATGGAAGGCGCGCTGCCCACCGTGGTCGCCGGGCTTGTCAACGCACCTGTCCTTGCCGTGCCCACCAGCGTGGGCTACGGCGCCTCCTTTGGCGGCGTGGCGGCGCTACTGGGCATGTTGAACACATGCTCGCCCAATGTTTCCGTCGTCAACATCGACAACGGATTCGGAGCCGCATGCAATGCATCCCTGATCAATCACATGTAGGCAGCGGTAACCAGGCCGCAACCGGACAGTCCGCCATGGTTGAAATCACCGACTCACTCGCCGACCTTCAGCGCGAGATCGACCGACGAGGACCGGCTTTACCTTAAAGTCGGCGCGGGGGGGGGCCGTCCGGATGTTGGCAGATTGACGACCGCCATCTCAACCCCAGCGACGAAAAGAATAGCGAAAAATTTGAATGATGAGGTACCGGGCGAACGTGCGGCTCTCTAGCCGGTCCCCGGTCCCGAGAACTCCTGCGGCACACGCTGCGTCGCCCCACCGCAGGGCTTTACGGGCGATCGTAGAAGCGGAAGAAGAGCGATGGCTTGGCTACCGGCTCCGCTTTCGCTACCAGTTCCGTGGTCTGCCCGTCGCTGAGCGGTGTGAACTCGCGGGCGAGGTGGACATTCTCTTCGAGCTGCTGAATCGTGTCGCAGCCAATGATGACGGTGCTTACGGGGCGAGAGAGCGTGTAGTACATGGCCTCGCGCATGGAGAGCGTGCCTGGCGAAGTCGTCTGAATCGTCATCCCTTCCCAGGAGTGCTTCTGGACCTCAATTGGCGGCGGAGTCCAGGAAGCAAGCAGCCGGCTGCGACCGGGAATCTTCATGCCGATGATGCCCATCTGGTGCTCGACGGCCAGCGGCAGCAACTCCTGGTTGAAGCTGTAGTGATGCGGGTCCGCGGCATTCATGGCCATCAGGATCGTGTCGAACGGATAGCGCTTGATGCCTTCCATAAGAGACTCCGGCCGGTAGTGGCCGGTGAGCCCCAGGTGGCGCACCACCCCCTGTTCTTTCATCGCGATGAGCGCTTCGATGGCCCCGCCTTTGGCGAACACCTGATCGATGTCATACATGGTGCCGATGTCGTGCAGCTGCCACAGGTCAACGTGGTCGGTCTGAAGCAGTTGCAGCGACTTCTCGATCATGCGCATGGAATCGTCGCGGGTGCGCTCTTTGGTCTTGGTGGCAAGGAAGGCTTCGTTGCGGCGGTGCGCCATGACCTTGCCAACATACTGCTCGCTCCATCGCTCAGGCCCGCCGTAGATCGAAGAGGTGTCAATGTAGTTGACGCCCATGTCGAGAGCGCGCTCGATGATGGGCACGGCAAGGTCGAAGTTGCTCTGCTTTTCCAGCGCGGCCTGGCCGCCAAGGGAGAAGATTCCCACCTTGTAGCCGGTCCTGCCCAGGTTACGCGTGGGCATGGCCGCCGGCGTCACCGGGTTGACGGGGAGCGGAGGCATGGGCTTCGGCGTATCGGCGGCCAGCGAGGTCGGAGCGAGGAGTGCTGCGGTCACCGCTCCGCCGGCCTTGAGGAAGCTCCGGCGGTCATGCCGGCCTGTGGTGGAATACTTTTCACTCATGAGAACCTCCGCGAAAGGAGAATGGCTCGAAAAGCCATCATATTCGCACCTCCCTCGCCATGGGAAGCAGCGAGTCCGAGACCCTGGGTCGACGCCAACGCCGCGCCGCAAATGATTGCTGATCACAGCTGACCTGTTTTTCCATGGTGAAGAATTCCAGAGAGGAATGCGGGATTGGCACCTGGCTGGGATGAGATGAGATGAGATGAGATGGGGAACCGCCGGAGGTTCATGGAGATCGAAGCCTCAGAACACCGGGGTTCGAAATTTCTCCGCGGGGCAGAAGGTGACTCTGAATCGTCATCTCCTCGATCTGCCGCCCATCGTGCTTGTCCTCGGAGGAGAGGATGTTCGAGCCTGCCACCAGAGCGGCGGCGGGAATGAGAGCGTCAAAGATCCGATAGCCATGCCGTGCCGCACTCCCCAATGCTGCTTCGTGGGTTTCCATATTCAGGTACGGAGAGGCCTAGAGGCGGCGGAGGACCGACCCCATCCCCTGCGACGGAGGACAATGCGGGCTGGTGGAGGTTTGGCCGGATTAGCGTTTGGCGGAGACGGGAAGTTGATGCGGTGCGGTTCCCGCCCCCATAAGAATCAGAGACCGCTGGGCGAATGGGGAGTAAACGAGCAGAGCGGTGCAGGCGATCGCGAGGCCGAAGTTGATGTGGTGAAGCAGGAGAAAAGGAGAGAGGGCCCAGAGCATCTCGAAGGGGAGAAGGAATGGCCAGATTTGGAGGAGTTTCACACGGGCGCCGGGCGGGTGAAAAAAGGCGGCGGTCAGCAGGAAAGCCCGGGCGGGTATGAGGATGGCGGCGGTAACAATGAGTAGATCGAATATCTGGGTTGCAAGGGGGAGGATGGCGAAAAGTTCTTCAATCTCCGCAAGGTTGGCCAGCGCCCCCACGTAAAAGGCCAGGTACATGAGCTGAAAGAGGACAAAAAGGGCCTGTACCACGGCATAGGGAGTTTCGGGAAGTTCGTCCGGAGAGGCGAGAATGCGGGAGCCGAAGCCGGCGTCCGGTTCCTCCGGAGAGGAGGTCAGCTCGGACGTTTGAGGGAGAGATGACCGACTGAGAGACGACGGGATTGGGGCTGAGGCCAACTTCTCGTCAGCTTCTCCCGGCAGCGCGAGCAGTTCAACCGGGGCGATGAACCGATAGCCACGGCGAGCAAGAGTTTCAACAAAACGGGGACCGGCGGCAGTGTCGCCGAGGGCTTCGCGAATGCGATTGATGGCCGAGTTGACGCCGTGCTCATAATCGACAAAAGTTCCGTCGGGCCAGAGCTCGCGGGAGATTTCTTCGCGAGTGAGCAACTCGCCGGCGCGATCGAGGAGCAGGGTGAGAACCTGGAAAGGCTGCGAGTTGAGCTTGATGCGGATGCCCCGGCGGCGGAGTTCGCCCGTGGTGGCGTCCACTTCAAAGGCTCCAAAGCGATAGCGCCGGGCTGGCCGTGGGTCGGGCATGGATGCTATTCAGTGTAGTCGATCGCCTCATGAAATCTGCACTGCCCCGCAAAGTACAACTCCTCTTAAGCCACGATAATGCAATTACTTGCACGGTGAGAAACAATCGCTATCAAAGGAGATTCCTTGCATTGCGGTGGTGACCTGCGTTCGTGCAGTCTGAGGTGCATGACGCGATGGGTAGCGAATAGTTCAAGAGCGAGCTTTCACCTGTGCGGGGTGATGGGTTTGTGGACCTTGGGCGCGGTATCGGCCGCCTCTTTGGCAGGGCCCCGGCCGGAAGCGGTTGTGGGCTTTGACTCCTATGTCCAAGCGGTTGAGGCGCGGCTGGCGGACCAGCATCGGGCCCAGGACGGATTTCTAACCACCTCCGCGCGAGATGCCCACGGCGCCAGACCATTGCAGGATGGCGAATTGATTGTGGAGCGAATCACTCCGGCAGCGGGAGCGGACTTGCCCGGAGCACTGCTGCACCACTGGCGCGGGACAGCGTTTGCCAGAGGCGCATCGGCTGCGGACTTCGAACTGATACTGCGCGAGTTCAACAACTATCCCAGGCACTTTGCTCCGCAGGTGGTCCAAGCGGGCGTGTTGGCGCATCCGGCCGGCAAGGTCGAAGACCACGTCGAGGCCCGGCTGCGTGTGCGCCAGCAGCACCTAATCACTGTTGTGATGGATACGACCTACGAGGTGAGCTTTGGGAGGCTTGACGCGCAGCGTGGGTGGAGCACCGCGCGGAGTAAGGAGATTCGCGAGATTCAGGGGGCGGGAACGGCAAAGGAACGAGCGCTCCCGACCGGCGAGGAGCATGGGTACCTGTGGCGGATCAATACCTACTGGAGCTGGGAAGAGCGGGACGGCGGAGTGTACCTGCAGATGGAGTCGGTGTCGCTGACGCGATCGATTCCGCGGGGGCTGGGGTGGGCGGTGGATCCGTTGGTGGAGAGCATCCCCCGCGAGTCGCTGGAGTTTACCCTGCGGTCGGCGTGCAATGCGCTGCGCAAATAGATTGACAGCGGCCTCAGACGTAGAACCAAAAAAACACCGCAAACGGAAAGGACAAGAAGATGGATGCGACAATGGCGACAGCAAAGAACGGCTTAGTATTTCAAACCGCGCGGCGCATCAACCGTTCACTGACAGCTTCAATTGAGAAGCGGGCCTTACTGTGGATGGCGGAGCGGGCGCCAAGGTGGGTGACTTCGGACCGGCTGACAGCGCTGGGACTTGGGGCACAGGTAGGGACAGGGGCCTGCTATGCACTGGCGCGGTATAGCCGGTACGCACTGCCTGGAGTGATTCTGTGCCTGGCGTTGAACTGGCTCGGAGACAGCCTCGATGGCACGCTGGCACGGGTGCGCGGCCTGGAGCGCCCGCGGTATGGGTTCTACGTCGATCACATGGTCGACATATTTGGGGCGGTCGTGCTGATGGGTGGACTCGGCTGCTCGGGACTGCTGCACCGGGGGACAGCGGCGGTCATGCTGGTGGCGTTCCTGCTACTGGCAGGTGAGAGCTATGTGGCGACGTATTCGCTGGGCCGATTCCAACTCTCGCAGGGATTCCTGGGGCCGACAGAGATTCGGATTCTGCTTGTGATCGGGAACCTTGCCCTGATGCGCAGCCCCTACGCGAACCTGTTCGGGCACAAGATGCTTCTGTTCGATGTGGGTGGAGCGATTGCTGCGGCGGGGATGTTCACCATGGCAGTCCTGACCACCGTGCGCCACACGGCAGAGCTTTACCGCCAGGAGCCGTTGCGATAAACAGGAGCCGCTCCTATGAACTGGTTGACGCGCTGGGGAAAATTCAACGTGGTGGGAATGATGGGAATGGCGGTGCAGCTTGGCACGCTGGCGGGGCTGAACCGATGGGCGCCAGGGGCGTACCTTTGGACATCGGCAGCGGCGCTGGAGGTGACGCTGCTGCACAACTTTGCCTGGCACCTGAACTACACATGGCGGGACAGGCGGGAGCGTAGCTCGGTAGCGGAAAAGCTGATTCGGTTTCACTTATCGAATGGACTGGTTTCAATGGCCGGGAACCTGGGCCTGATGCGGGTGCTGATGGCGGAGGCGCGCATGCCGCTGCTGGCGGCAAATGGCGCTGCGATTGCTATCTGCTCAGTGGTGAATTTCTGGCTGGGAAATGGTTGGGCGTTTGCCGCCTCGAACCCCGGCAGTCGCGCGGGCAGTGGCAGGAATAGATCTCGGCGAATGTCTCCCTGCCGTTTCCCATTCAGAAGCGGTTCGAAGGCAACCCCTCATCAATGAATATCCAACAGCACAAAGGCCGTCCGCAAGCGGACGGCCTTTGAGTTGAAGCGGTTGCAGCAGTACGCCTGAACGGCTTAGTCGCCGGCCACAGGCTCGCGGGTTTCGACCGGCTTGGCGGGAGCAATCGAATCCAGCCTTACCAAGCCCTCCACCGGCTTTTCCCCGAGCACGTGCTCTCGGTAGAGCTTCGCCATCCGGGCGTTTTCAGCCTCTTGCTTGATCTTGTCGACACCGGACTTGTTGTCGCGGGCGCGGATCTTTTCTTCGCGACTGTTCTTCGCGATTCCCAGATCGTCCAGCGTGTGGTTAGCTTCCGCGTTGACGTGTTCCATGTTGAGCTTGAGTTCGTGGCCCACGTTGGTCATGCTTACCTTTTTGCCGCCAGCGAAGATCTCGTGACGGCCGTGCTCCTCATACCACTTGGTGAGGGTGGACGTCATGTGCATCTTCTCGATGATGTTGCGCCAGCCCACGCCGGTGTTGTACGCGCAGAAGCTGATCTCACCCTCTTGCGTCGCATACGGTATGATGCACTGCTCGGTGCGGCGGAAGTCGTAGTTGAACAGATCCTGGAACCACATGCCAGCGATGAAGAGGAAGTTCCAGCGGTCGGCACGGCGCTTCTTGATGTCGTCCATGGTGCGGTCGCCCTTCACGCTGCCGTAATTCTTGCCGGTGGCGTTGAAGGTCTTGTCCATCTTCTTCATCATGTCCGTGATCTTGAAGTGGGTAGGCGCCTGGAACGGATCGTAGTTGCGCAGCAGAGCCAGGCCAAAGCCGATCAGCGACATGGTCTTGCCGCGGGCGGCGTCATTTATCTTCGCCAGATCCTTGGCTACGATGTTCATGTTGAGGAAGGCAGTAACCGGCGCCGCTTCCTTGGTTTCCTTGTCGATCATCAGCGCCATGCCGATGCCGCAGTTCGGATGACATCCGCAGCTGAGCTGGCCCCACTCGGCCTGGGGTCCGTGAATCAGATCGGCCCAGTCAGAGAAGGTGCTCATGAAGCTGATGGGGAACCAGTCACGCGCGGGCTCGCCCAAGCCAACCTGCTTCTTGATGTCGTGCGCCATATGCGAGAGCGTGTAGCGCTGCGCCAGACGGCGCTCGTCGGTGATGTCCTCGTCGCGGCCTGTAAAGCTCACGGGCTGGAAGCTAAGGAAGCTGATCTTCTTCGGATTGTCCAGAGCGAACTGGATAATGTGGCCCACCTGCTCATTGTTGATGCCGTTAATGATCGTGGTCACCGGGACGATGTCCACGCCGGCCTCATGCAGGTTGTTGATGGCCTGCAGCTTTACGTCAAACAGGTTGCCAACCTTGCGGTGCGAGTTGGCAGCATTGCCGATGCCGTCAAACTGCAGGTAGACATAACGCAGTCCGGCTTCAGCAGCGGCGCGGCAAAGCTCCTTGCTCTTGGCGAACTCGATGCCGTTCGAAGCGGCCTGGACCGAGTTGTAGCCAACCTTGCGTGCGTAGGCCACGGCATCCAGGAAGTACGGGCTCAGCGTAGGCTCGCCACCGGAGAACTGCACACTCATCTGCCGCTTGGGCTTGATGGTGATGGCGTTGTCCAGCATGGTCTTGATCTCGTCCCAGGTAAGCTCATGGACGAAGCCAACCTGGTTGGCGTCCATAAAGCAGGGATCGCACATCATGTTGCAGCGGTTGGTCAGGTCGATGGTCAGCACCGAGCCGCGCCCGTGAGTCACTGTGGAGGTGCCGTGATTGTGCAGCTTCTCATCGTTGTGGGCGCGCATGTCGCGGCCCGGAAAGCTCTCTTCCAGGTGCTTGAAGAAAGCCGTGTCAATCGACATCAGGTCTTCAAAATGGCCGTGCTTGGGGCAATCCTTCACCATCAGGATCTGGCCGTCGCGCTCGATGATCTGCGCCTTGATCTCGCCCACTTTCTCATTCAGCAGCACTTCGTGGGGCAGCTTGCCGTCCAGAATCTGCTTGCGGATCTCGGGCACGCACTTGGGGCACAGCGAATCCGTGGTACGCGGCCAGCCAAGGGGCGGCTTCTCCTTTTGCCAGGACTTTTGCAGAGGCTTGTCAGCCCATTTGGGTGTAAAGGACGGGTTTGGACTGATGCGGTTGAGCCGCTCATACACCACCCACGCACCTTTGGCCGCGTAGACGGCTGCTTGTTCTACGTACTTGATCGCTTTGGGCATTTTGTTGCGGTCTCCTCAATCTCTGGTGGAATCGCCGGTTCCAGTTTCACCCGGCCCGTCGCCTTCAGCTCACCGTGTAAATCCGTGATCTAAAAGGGCATTTCTAAGGTAACCCTTCTGTCTGGCCGCCTCAATCGCGGTGCAGCGAACGGCGAAATCTACCAGTAAACGGTAGCCAGCGTGGGGGGAACGGGACGAGGAGGGATGGCAGGGCATTTTTCGCCGCGGAGCCAATGTCTAGAGATGTTTATCAGATCGACACCTTCGGCGGCCAGTCAGGATCTTGAAAATCAAAAAACTACCCGATTTTTCAGGGTAAGTGCTTGAAGGGCATACGATTACCGCACCCATTAACGGAAAGTTTTCCTCGCTGCCTCCAGCGCCCACCCCGGTCCCCTCCACAATGACCGTTTGGGCGAGTTCGGCAACCGTCAACCAGCCCGCCAATAGGACGCTCACTGCTCATAAAATCGCGCCCTCCTATGGGCTGTTGTTCGCCGTGTCCGTTTTGGCAACCTGATCGATGATGCGCTGGATCAGCACGACTTGTATGTGGATCTTCTTGGCTACGTCGGGAAGAAACTCGGTGACGAAGTTGTCGATCGGCGCCGTGGCCAGGGCGGTGGCATAACGTTCGGCGCTGGCCGAGGCACGGGTTTCGCGGCCAGGAACGTAGAGGTTGCCAACTTCGTCGTCGATGCCGAAGCCAACGACATCAGCGTAGTTGACCATGCCTTTGCCGTTGTCGCCCTGCGTCCACACCACCTGATACACGCAATGGGCAATGCGGCGTTTCCGCCTGGCCTGCGGCATACGGTGATAGTGCGGGTCCTGGTGGACAAGCGAGGGAATGAGGAAAGTGCCGAAAAACTCGCCCGTGGCATCCTGAGCATAGCTGACGCCCACGTAGCGGCGAAAGCCGGTGAAGCCTGGACCGTAAGGCGACCGGGCGTTGCTGCCCACGGCGATGGCCGAGCTGGCCAGGATGGTCACAGCGTTGAAGGGATCGATGAAGTTGCGCACCCCGAGCCAGGCCTTTTCCTTGGGCGTCATGGGTTTTACCTGAGGACCATCAAGGAAGCGCGCGTACCAGTTGATGAGGGGGATCTTCTTCACCATGGGCAGGTAGGC
>DATDLS010000075.1:0-2353 GCA_036519195.1 Occallatibacter sp.
GGACGAGAAAGCCGTGCGGGGAAGGGCTGCAGGGCGTTTTTCCGGGGATCGGGCCGATTCGGACTACAGATCTTGCCACGCTCGCGTTTCTGGCGCCGGGTGGGACCAGGATTGCTTTGTTTGCTTGTGTCGTCAGGCGGAACGATCCGGGCTGGTGGATGCAGCCCGTGGCGCACAGGGCGACGTACAGTGCGAACACTGGTTCGGTTCGAAACATCGCATCGAAGACGTTAGGATCAGCGCAACAATAACATTACAAAAATAATCTAAGTGTTGACATTTAATGAGGCCTGAAACTAACAGGCGGTCATTCATAGGAGCCTTTACAAATAGTTATTTGTTGAGCACTGTATCTTGTCAGGATAATGTTAATATAGCGAACCATGCATCATTATTAGTCGTTATAATAACATTATGCGACCCGTTACTTTTTCCTCTGCCACTCTCAAGCAGTTCTTGCTCCGTCATAAAGTCGCCGCGCTGCCCGATCTCAAACGCGCGCTCGGCACCTCCACAGAACTCACCGTCTTCCGCAAGCTCAAACAGCTTCATTACCTGTCCAGCTATACCCACAGGGGCAGTTTCTACACCCTGCCTGGTATCGCTCATTTCGATGCCAATGGCCTTTGGTCCTTTCACGACGTCTGGTTCTCACGTCACGGAACCCTGTTGGCCACTGCCGAAGCTTTTGTCCGCCAATCGCCGCGCGGCTATTTCGCCGACGAACTCGCCGCCGCCCTCCATACCGAGGTGCAGGATCCTCTCCGTATCCTCATGCAGCGCCGGCTCCTTCATCGCTCCGAGTTGGCTGGCTTGTACCTCTACACTAGTCCCGAGCCGACCATCCGTCGCCAGCAGATCCTGGCGCGCCAGGCTGCCCAGCTGGTTCCCGGTCTCGCCGACCCCTCGATCCTCCAGTGCTCTGCCGAGGAACTGCAGGCGGCCATCGTTCTGTTCCACGGCCTCCTCGACGAACAACAGCGTCGCCTCTACGCGGGCCTCGAATCGCTCCGGCTGGGACGCGGCGGCGATTCCCGGCTGGCCGCACTGCTCGGCCTCGATGTGCATACTGTCGCCCGCGGCCGCCACCAGTTACTGGAGCAGCAGGCCCTCTCCGGGCGCGTCCGTCAGCCCGGCGCTGGACGTAAGCCAACGGAAAAAAAACCCCCCGAATCCTGAAGGAGATTCAGCGGCTTTTGGAGCACGACACAGCCGGCGATCCCATCAGCGGTCTGAAGTGGACCCGTAAGACGACGGCCCGCATCGCCACCCAACTGAACCGCTTGCGGATTCGCGTCAGCCCCCGCACGGTTGCCCGGCTCCTCCACAAGCTTCGCTTTTCGCTCCGTGTCAACCGCAAGAAGATCGGACCCCGACACCCCCTGCGCGAAGCGCAGTTCGCTCACATCGGCCTGCTGCGTGAGCGCTTCCGCCGACAGGGGAATCCGGTGATCAGCGCCGACGCCAAGAAGCGCGAACTGGTGGGTAACTTCAAAAACGCTGGCGCCAGGTGGGATCGTACCCCAATACCAGTGAACGACCATGACTTTCGCTCCCAGTCTGACGGCGTTGCCGTCCTCTATGGCATTTACGATCTCCACAGCAATCGCGGCACCATGTTCGTCGGCGTCTCTCACGAGACCTCTGCCTTCGCCGTTGCTTCCATCTGCACCTGGTGGCAGCGGGAGGGAAGCAAGCGTTACCCCGGCAAGAAACATTTGCTTATCCTCGCCGACACCGGTGGCAGCAACTCGGCCACCCGTGGAGCCTGGAAGGATCAGTTGCAACGGTTTTCCGATCACTCCGGACTCTCCATCACGGTGGCTCACTATCCCACCGGCGCCTCGAAATATAACCCCATCGAGCGCCGCCTGTTCAGCATGATCAGCAAAAACTGGGCCGGCGAACCGCTGACAAGCTACGAGAAAATCCTGAAGTTCATCCGCACTACCATCACCATTACTGGACTCAAAGTCCGAGCCTATCTGGATCGCAAGAACTACCCCATCGGCGTAAAGCCATCTGCTGAGAGGCTGCGTCAGTTACGCATCACACGACACAAGGTGGCTCCCAAATGGAATTACACCATCGTCCCCGCAAACGGGAAGTAATTCTTGCGCCGATGCTTAGTTACAAATTCAATGGTACTAAATAGATAGTATGCGCGGCAAGCCGGCGTGGAGAGACCCGGCTAAAGCCGCGTGTCCGGTCGGGCGTGTCCGGGTGGTTGGGTTGTGGCGCGGTAAGATTGGCCTTCGTGATTGAGTTTCCGGAATTGGGGCTGACGGCCCCGGATGGCAGTATTATTGGCGTGATTGAGGAGGGTTCGCGTGCCGATTGGGCGGCGGGAGAT
>DATDLS010000076.1:0-51750 GCA_036519195.1 Occallatibacter sp.
CAGTTAAAGAAATGAAACAATTGAAAATGACACCGGCTGCTTTTCACGGAGAGTGGAACTACTCTTTCTCTCCCAGAGGTGAGATACCATAATGAGGTACCATAAAAATTTTTCCGTGGGAGTTTATTTCTGAAAGGGGACTTAGGTTGTGCGATTGCCCTGCCCGCTGCAGCCTTTGCTAGTCATCCAGCGAAGCCTCGTGTAAACTTAGGAAATAGAGAAGGAACTCATGGGAGACAAGACGATCACCATGATCGGCGGGTATGCCCACCAAGCTCCGACTCGCGAGTTGAAGGCGTCGGAGACTTTGGTGCGCCCGGGTAGGGTTCAGGTACAGAATGGTGCTGTTTTGTACCCCGGCGCGAAAAATGCTCCACGAAACCAGCGAATCAGATTTTCTTCAAGCTATTGAATATAAACAACTTGAAGTTGGTGAGAGCTCGTAGCTCAGTTGGTAGAGCATCGCCCTTTTAAGGCGTTGGTCCTGGGTTCGAGCCCCAGCGAGCTCACCAAAATTCTTAAGAATGAATAACTTAGAAGGTTGTAACAAAGTTTGGGGAGTGGATAGGGAGTGGTTTTCGAAAAATCCCTATTGAGTTTCCCCTCTCGAACTACCTAAACGGGAGCGCCAAGCGCTGCCGTTTTTATTTGAGGCCATATCCATATCCGGTCTTGTAATCCGATCGATGGGTATTGGTCCTCACTTGATTCGTCTGCATTACACAAAAAAATCTCGATCGAATTCGAGTTCAGCCCGTATGAGGATCAACCAGCGTGGGACGAGTCGAATGCGGAGGCGGATCCGGCAAGGGCAAGCGAGATCCTCGATTCGCGCCTAGGTGCAAGCGTCAGCGCCAGAACTCTTCGCAGATACAAACAGCAAAACGAGCGCGTGCCACGCACCGCTGTATTGACCCGCTTGCGATTTCGACCGCAGGATACTGAACCGGACGTCGACACGCTCGTGCGTACGGACGGACGCGGCCTGCCCATGATTTGGTGTGCACTCTCCGCAAATCGATTTTGACTGAGACTGAGGCGGAAAGAATGTCCGTCCAGCGGCAAGATTCCCCATCGCACAATTTGAGTTTGGTCATTTTTTAAATATCACTAAATTTGGCCTGCATCAAGCGCTGGGCGACAGCGAAGATCATCGCAGTGGAAACACCGAACATCAGCGCTCCATCCGCCGCTTCCAAAGGCCCCAAAAGCTTCCACGACGGCGTCATGATCAAATCGCCATAGCCCAAGGTCGTGTAGTTCACGGCAGAGTGGTAGTAAGCGAGTTCGAAGGATCTGAATTCTCCGCACATCACGAACAAGGCAGCCCACAATGCAATTTCAGTTAAATGGGCAACAAAGGCGAACGATATCGCCAGTACAAATATTCCGAGATTCATTGCGACTAATGTTCCTACACTTCCCAGCCTTCTCTCGCGGCGAAAAAAGCGAATGGTCAAACCCAGAGTCACGGAGTGAATCAAAATTGTACAAAGAGCCGTGATTGAGCCGGCCACCATGGGAAGCAAAACGGCAACTTCATCTTTGCCCGTCATCGTATGATCTTCCGACCTTTCATTTTTGGTGGGTCATCCCCCCGGCTCACCGCATTCGTCAGAAGACCCCTTTCCGCCGCCACGAAGCGACGGTGAACGGTGAGTACCGCTGCGGCAACGTCTACTGGGACCAAGCAATGAGCGTCATCTTGCCCGGAGTTTTCGGAATGTAGGCCCGGCGCACGCGCCGTAATGAACCGATCAAATCAGAAAAGGAAGCAAGAGACAATTGGACGATGGTATTGGGACCGCACCATCAGAGTTTTTCCTGTCAGCTGCTCGCATCAATTATTGCGTTTGTCCTAACCAATACCAAAGTAGCGATCAATATCGCGCCGCCGGCTCCTCTGGAACGAGCTATCCATGAGTTCCGCACTGTCAAGGGGCTCAATAGCGCGTAGCAAAACTCCTGCACCGACATCCGGCCCTCCCGCTTGACACGTTCAACAAGATCGAAATGCCTAATGCAAAGCTCTGCATTACGTTCCACCGCACCTGAAGCCCCATGGCCGGCCGTGGTTCCGTGTCCCCGGCCTTCTTGCCGCACTCGAAAGGAGGGTTGTTCAAGCAATAAATCTGGCAAGTGTGCTCTTTTGAGCATCGCATTCCGGCTTGATGAACGATGTTCGGAGTTGGAACGTTGCGAAGAAAGGAGAGCTTTGCTTGCCGCCAAGGAGTTCAGCCCGATCGAGGCCATCTTCGAGCCATAACTCTCAGCCTCTGCTCCCACGCGCCACGCATCCCGCAATTCTTATCTTCGGATTGCGGACACCAGGAACGGCCCGGTTTGGGCCAACGTCGAGCCGGTGCAAGATCCTTCCGCTGTGCATCTTGCCAAGCCGCATGCATTTTTCGGCATGCAGAGGATTTCCACCCAATTCAAAAATCATCCGCTTCCCTGTATCCTGATTGGCTGCTGTTTTTACCAGCACGTAGGGTCTATCCCGCGGGAGCACCGCCGGTTGTATGCTTGGAGCTTCGCTCCACCCCAGGGAATTGAGCAATCCCTTCGAAGAGAAGGAAGCTACTCTCTGGCCGAAAAGAGGCACCAGGACAGCCGGATGCGTACCCTTAGGACCTATGCCCGCTTTCCCCACACAGTTCAAGATGAAGGACGAATCCTTGAATGGATCCCAAGCTCGTCAAATTCGACGCGGATTCCAGCGTGCAATGGACTGACGCCACGTCCTGTCTGCGCTAAGAAGTCACCTCAGTAACCAAATCCGAGCTATAATTGCATAAAAGTAACTAACTATGTGGTCCCTCTCGTCCAAGCACCCGAAAAAGTAACGGGGGGAGACAAGCTTACCCCGACGAAGCTCACCATCGAAGCAAGTGGCCATGTCCGGCATGAGCTGCGATCAACCGGAACCGCCGAATTTCTGCCATGGCATTCAAGCAGCTCGATCCTTCGTTGCCAATGTTGGTTCTCACGTTCCTCGGGCTGTTGTTCGGGGTCGTGCCTTATGCCAACGCTGCTGACCCGATCTCCATTGACAATCTTCAGGCGGCAGTGCAGACCTTGAACTTTCTCGAATCGCTCCCAAAGGAGGGGCCGGTCGCCGTAGGCGTCATCTATGCATCCGAAATCCCCAATTCGCAGCAGTTGGCCGCGGAGGCGGTGAAGGCGATCGGCACCATGCGCGGCCCGAAGAATCGAGAAGTGCAGGCAATAGGCATATCGATAGACGACCTGAGTCACTATTCCGGGCATCTAGACGTGATTTATCTACTAACCGGCGCCTCCAATCACTCTGGCGCAATTGTGGCTGCCATACACCGCCTTCGTGCGATAAGCATCTCAGACGATCCTGCTTGCGAAACGACAAAATGCTGCGTGCTCCTGGTACGGTCGGCGCAACGGGTTGAGATCACCCTTAACAGTGCTTTGGCGGACGCTGCGGGAGCACGATTCTCTCTGGTCTTCATGATGGTGGTGAAACGCACATGAATCCATCCTTTCCATCCACCCCGTCCACATGCCTGAGATGGATTGCAGGCCTTATGCTGGCACTGTTGCCGTCTCTCCTTCATGGCCAGGCCATTGACTATGGCTCTCTTGAACAGCTCTTCAAGGAACCGGTGACAACCAGTGTGAACGGCTCGCCGCAGCGAGTGAGCGACGTACCGGCCACCATGGAAATCATCACGGCGGATGAGATTCGCCGTTCGGGCGCGAAAGACATTGCGGGCGTATTGCGTCATGTCGGCGGAGTCGACACACTGGAATGGGGCAATGACAACATCGATATCAGCGTGCGTGGATACGATCAGGCTGTTCCGGCGCGCCTGCTGGTGCTGGTCGATGGGCGCCAAGTTTATCAGGACGACTACGGCTACACGCCGTGGAGTTCGATCCCGGTCGAGCTGGGCATGATCAGGCAGATTGAGGTCATCAAGGGGCCGAACACCGCCTTATTTGGATTCAACGCGGCCGGCGGTGTCATCAACATCATCACCTACAACCCGCTCTACGACAATGTGAACAGCGTATCCACAACGGGAGGAACACAGGCGCTGGCGGCAGGATCGGTTGTGGCGACCCATCGTTTCGGCAACAGAGCAGCCGTGCGGTTTTCCGCCGGAGGCGACTCAAATAACGACTTTTCCACGCCGATCCCGGTCTCCGAGGACACAACCTCCCGCCTTCACCAATACCGCGATTCCGCCGATATCGATACAGTGATTCGGCTGAGCGGCTCCACGTTGCTTAGCTTCGAAGCCACCCACTCCGATGCCAAGCTCAATGAGATGACGCCCAGTTATCAGCTATCCAACTCGCTGCACGGCACCGATTCGGTGAAGGCGCAGCTTACCGCTGAGAGCCGTCTTGGGCTATTCCGGGCCACCGTTTACAACAATTGGTCGAGAGACGCGGTGAACCTGGGATCCATCGGTAAGGTTCTCCACTTGGATGAGCGGCTGACCGTTGCTGAAATCGAGAATATATTCAAGCTTGGCTCCCATCACATCCTGCGGGCCGCAATCGACTATCGCTACGCCGTCGAAGACACCACTCCTACTACCGGAGCCAATGTCCAGAACAGTATCACCGCCGGTAGCGGAATGTGGGACTGGACTGTCAACCCGAAGGTGTCTCTGACCAACGCACTGCGTTTGGACCGCGTGGCCGTAGGTCGCGACGGCTATATCCCGCCTGGATTCCCTTTTACCAACGCGGATTGGGAGCAAGTCCTTTTGCCGATCAGCTTTAACAGCGGGCTGGTATGGAGGCCGAACCCTGCGAATGCTCTTCGCATCATGGCCGGCCGAGGCAATCAACTCCCCGGTTTGACGGATACTGGTGCGCTGATACTGAACCTGCAGGGGTACAGCATCACGGGAACACCCTTGTTGAAGCCGACGGAAGTGACCAATTTCGAGATCGGATGGGACCGTGCCATGGCCAGCCATGGGCTTTTGTTCCGAGGTGGCGTGTTTTACCAGCCGAGCGAGGACATCCGCGCGTCCACCGGCGCATTAGTTCAAACCACAGCCGGCCTCTACAATCTTCCCCTTAACATTGGCAACTCGGACGCTTATGGCCTGGAACTGGGGCTTAAGGGAGGACTGTTGCGAAACTATCGATGGAGCGTGGACTACCGCCCGGAATTGATTCGAGACCACTTTATTCCTTCCGCGCAAAACGGCGCTGACTTCACCGACTATCAGCACACCACACCGGTTCACCTGTTAAAAGCCAACCTGGGCTGGGCAAACAAGGCATGTGAGTTCGACGGCTATCTCCACTATCAGTCCAGAGCCTCCGGAATCCAGGTGGTCGCGCTCGCGGGTGGGCTGGCGCCGGTTGCCGGCTTTGCCTCGGTCGATGCACGGTTTGCCTGCAAGGCGCCGAGCCGTCTGACCTGGGATGTTTCCGGACAGAATCTCACTCAGCCAACCCAGCAGCAGACCGTTGGGCCGGCCGTTGAACGCCGTGTGCTCGGTACGATATCTTTCCATTTCTGAGGCAATTGGATATGAATCTGTTCTGGCAAATCACGCTGATCGAACTACTGCTCAATGTTGCGGTCTTTGCCGGTGCAATCATTTTTTATGGGCCCGTGAACATGCTTGCCCAACGATTTTCCGGGGGCCGTAACTCCATTGAGAGGACGGCGACCGGATTGCTGTTTGGTCTGGCCACTGCCGCCGCACTGATGCTGCCCATCCATCTTGAAGGTGGTGCGGCCGTGGGCTGCGCGACAATCTTGCTGGCCCTGGCTGGCCCACTCGACGGATATGTGGCGATCCTCGGTGGGGTCGTATCCTCGGTCGCGATTGAGATGTTGCCCTGGGTAACGAAGGATCAGACCAGTCAAACGTTAATTGTCGAGCTCCTGGTATCGGCTGGGGTGGGCCTGATCTTTCTGAGCGCGCTGCGGTATTTTCCAGGCCACCGCAACGCGCAACTGCAATATTTCCACTTACCCCTGCTCGGCATGCTGTCGGCGGCGGGAGGCTTGTGCGTGCTTAGATTCTCTCAGGGGGCAGCAAGTGTTCTCTCTTCGATACTCCCAGCCGCGGCCTCCAACATTTGCGCAACTGTCGTGCTGGGCACGCTCCTGCTGCACGAAAAGCGTCGGTCGGCAACCGAGGTCGAACTGCGCGAGGGTAAGGCAATTCTCGCTGCACAAGCGAAGGAGCTTGCTCTGGCCCGCGACACCGCCGACAGAGCAAACCGCGCCAAGTCGACGTTTCTGGCAAACATGAGCCACGAATTGAGAACCCCGCTCAATGCCATCCTGGGATACTCGCAACTGCTCAAGCGATCCCCACACACAACAAAATGGAAATCGGACGCTTACCACACCATTCATCAGAGCGGAGAGCACCTCCTCATGCTGATTGTTGACCTGCTGGACTTGGCCAAAATAGAAGCGGAAAAGCTTGAACTCCAGCTCAGTACGGTTCATATGCCCGCCTTCCTGCAAGGGATTGCCAACATCATCCGCATCAAAGCCAACGAGAAAGCTCTGGAATTCGAGTGCGAATTCTCGCCCAACCTTCCTTCCTATATCCAGGCTGATCAGAAACACCTGCGTCAGGTCTTGCTTAATCTTCTCTCAAACGCAATCAAGTTTACTGATCGAGGACGCGTGACTTTGGAAGTTACAGTTCTTTCTCAGTCGCGGGAGCAAGTTCAGTTGCGTTTTGCAGTACGGGATACCGGATCGGGAATCCCCCAGGATCATTTGGAGACGATCTTTCGGCCCTTTGAGCAGTTAGGCGATGAGCAGAGCCGGTCTGGAGGGACTGGGCTCGGGTTAAGCATCAGCCGCAAGCTCGTTCGATTGATGGGGGGTGAGATTCAGGTGGAAAGCACACCAGGTCAGGGGAGTATCTTTTCCTTCGAGGTGGGCGTACTGGTGGCGGAGTACGATGCGAGCGCTTCCCTGCTGGGCGGACAAGTCCTTGGTTACAACGGCCCGCGCAAACGAGTGCTGGTGGTCGATGACATCGATGCGAACCGGTTTGTCCTGGCTGATACTCTTGGCCAGTTGGGGTTTGAAATTGAGCAGGCCGCCAACGGCCTGGAAGCCTTGAAGGCCGCGCAGTCCACTCCAACCGATCTTGTCCTGATGGACGTTCGGATGCCGGTAATGGATGGTTTGGAAGCGATGCGTCAAATGCGGCAAAACCCGGAACTATGCCAGGTCCCGATCATCGCAGTCTCTGCGGGAGTCACCAAGAACGAACAGGAGGAGGGCCTGGCGGCCGGAGCCAAGGCTATCCTGACCAAGCCTATCGACGAGGCGAGCATGTTGAAGCAGATCGGCAGTCTGCTCGACCTGACCTGGATATATGACACCCCGCAGCAAACCCTACCGGCGATGAACTATCCTGGTGAGCATTTTGTGCTGCCTGAGCCAGAGCAAATGGAATCTCTGCGCGATCTGGCGAAGACAGGGAACATGCGGGCCATAAGCGAAAAAGCCGAATCGCTGGCAACCAGCGACGCAAGATACCGTCCATTCGCCGATAAAATCACCGAATTGGCGCGCGGATATCAATCCAGAGCCCTGCTCCACATGATGGAGAAGCATGTTGCCCGGCAACAGGAAGGACAGGCACAGTGACGAAAGACTGCTCGATCGATTTACGCGGACGCACAATATTGATTGTCGACGATATCCCTGCCAACTTGGCGATTGCCGTAAATTATCTGGAAGACAACAACTTCAATGTCCTGGTTGCTCAGGATGGCAAAGAGGGCCTGGAGCGAGCCCAATTGGTGAAGCCCGATCTCATCCTGCTTGACGCGATGATGCCAGGCCTCGATGGGTTTCAGACTTGCCGCCGCCTCAAGAGCATCGAGAGTACACGGGATATACCCGTGATTTTCATGACCGCGTTGACCGATACCAGTGACAAAGTCAAGGCCTTCGAGGCGGGCGCCGTCGACTATGTGAACAAGCCATTCCAGGTGGAGGAGGTCTTAGCCCGGATCAGAACCCATTTGACATTGCGGGCGATGCAAGAACAACTGATAGCGCAGAATGCGAAGCTGCAAGTGTCTGAACTCTATTACCGCAGACTGTTTGAGTCAGCCAAGGACGGCATCATACTGCTGGACCTCGAGAGTGGAAGAATCTCTGATGTAAACGATTCTGTGTTAAACATGTTGGGCTATAGCCGGGACCAGTATGTCAAACAGCGGTTCCTGGATGTCCTTCCATTCAGGAACATTCCCGCATGCCAGGCAGCTTTCGCCAAACTGCAAGCCGGGGAGTCTGTCTCCTTTGAACATTGGCTGATGGAACATGAGGGAAAATCCCTCGTAGACGTTGAATTCTTCGGCAACGTATACGAGGTTGACGGAACCATGATTGCGCAATGCAACATTCGCGACATCACCGCTCGCATACAAGCCGAGGCCCGCATCCGGCACATGGCACTTTACGACGCTCTGACTGGGTTAGCTAACCGCACCCTGTTACAGGATCGGTTGAATCAGGCAATCAGCCTGGCTTCTCGCAACAACGAACAGGTCGCTGTGCTCCTGCTCGACCTCGATCTTTTCAAGCACATCAATGATTCTCTTGGTCATCACATTGGAGATTGCGTGCTACAGGCAGTCGCCATGCGCTTGAAAGCCGGCCTTCGCGACAGCGACACCGTTGCACGTCTAGGCGGAGATGAGTTCGTCGTCGCGCTTCCAATGGTCCTTGGTCGTCAGCAGGTCGAAGAAGTGGCTCAAAAGCTGATTGCATCCTTGCGCGCTCCATTCTATACGGAAGGCCATGAGATCCATATCTGCGGCAGTATCGGCATCGGCCGATATCCAAGCGACGGGGACAATCCGGCGGCGTTGCTGCGCGCTGCGGATCTTGCCATGTATGCAGCCAAGGCGACAGGACGCGGCCTCTACAGGTTCTTTACGGCCGAACTCAGCGTTGCGCCCCAGCGCCGGCTCATGCTTGTAAAGGATTTGTTCGATGCTTGCGATCGAGAGGAGTTTTTCCTCCACTACCAGCCGCTGATTGCGGCGAACTCCAGAAGCATCACTGCTGTCGAAGCCCTGCTTCGCTGGAACCACCCTGAGTACGGGATGATCTCTCCTACGGAGTTCATCCCGCTACTCGAAGATCTGGCGCTGATCGTTGGCGTTGGGAAGTGGGCACTGAAGACCGCGTGCCTGCAAAGCGTCGCCTGGCAGAAGGAGGGCCTGCAGCCAGTGCGCATGACCGTGAACGTTTCACCATCCCAGTTTTATCACGGCGATCTTGTAAAGGCCGTCGAAGAGGCGTTACTCGAAAGCCAGCTCGATCCCGGATTACTCGAACTCGAATTGACCGAGACCCTTAGCCTGGATGAATCAGAGCTCACCATCCACATCATGGATCGGCTCAAGCACCTTGGAGTCAGCCTTTCGCTCGATGACTTCGGCACTGGCTGGTCGTCGCTGTCCTATCTGACGCGGTTTCCGCTCGACCGTCTGAAGATTGACCGGAAATTCATCCCTGGAATTACAACTGAGCCCGCTGCAAAAGCGCTCGTCTCGGGCATTATCGACTTGGCGCGAAATCTAGGACTGGCCAGCATCGCCGAAGGGGTAGAGACAATGGATCAACTCCGGATTCTCGCAGAGAAGGGGTGCGACGAGTTCCAGGGTTTCCTCTTTAGCCCTGCCGTTTCGGCCACTGACTGCGCCGCCTTGATCCGAGATGGAAAGCCTGGCCTTTTCCACAAGCCAGCAGTCGCGGACAAGGAAACCTTAAGCCCCTACCGCGAGATACCCTCAATCCCGCCGCAGTGAGTTGCTGATCCAGTTGCCGATGAGAGAGCTATTCTCGAGTTCTTATTGCCTCGACAAGCTCGCGATACTGCTTGAAATACGCATCGAAGGTGTACGAAGCGTCCCGAAACTGGGGCATCGCGTGGAACCGGTCATCTTCATTGCTGATCTGAAAACAGAGCAGGCGATCTCCCATGATCTTCGCGACCAACCCAGCTTCGTCTCGCGCACGCTTTGCTGCACCGTAAACGTGTGTTCTGAACCGTGTTGACAGTCGTTTTTTGACTATCGTGCCCACAAGTCGCGACTTGTGGGCACGACTAGGTGGCAACCGTATCAGTTTTGATGTGCCAAGGGAGCAGTTCTTCGATGCGGTTGATGGAATGCTGAGCGATCCGCGTCATGACCTGTCCGAGATAGAGCACCGGATCAAGGCCGTTAAGCCTGGCGCTGCCGATGAAGCTGATCAAGGAGCGGCTTGGCTCTGGCCTGCCTGACCTCTTTTCGTTGGTTAGCCGTCTGGCCGCGGATCTCGCGTTCGATGCCGTACTGTGCTCCACCATACGGGGATCCTTTACGGAGAGACCCATCCAGTCCAGAAGGTTGGGACCGCACGCTTACGCTTTTGTTGCCGGAGGAAGGTCACAAGATGCCGTACTATGCGCAGACTGAAGTAAGCGAGACTTGGGACCGACTCAGGGCTGGGGATGACCGGAACAGCGCAAGCATTGTCACTGACAGAAAGTATACACAAGCATTGAGGATTTCCATTGCCGTACGCTACAGAGACCACCACTCCAATAGCATGAGTGCCGGTTACCTTCGCCTGCGTGGAAGTGAAGAATCAACCTGGGGTGAGCCCCCGCCCGGAATTGACTGAGTTTATAAAGCCGAATCGGATTGCATTCATGACTCTGTTCGTGACGAGTAAGTTCGACTTCAAACTTTGCGATAGCAACTGTCACACAACACAAAGTGCAGAACAAATGGTATGTATCGGTGCGCGCAGGTCGCGAGTTCTGCACGCCAGATCTGGCTCAGGCTGGCGTGGTGGATCGACTCGCTCTCCAACGTGCCGTCGATGCCCTCGCACCCGGCTATCGCTGCGTCTACATCCTGCACGACGTGGAAGGCTTTGCGCATTGGGAGATTGCCGAGATGCAAAACTGAAGCATGGGCAACTCGAAGTCGCAGTTGCACAAGGCCCGCCGCGCGCTCCGGTCGGCTTTGGTTACGCAGCGTGCACCTGCAAGTGCGTCGGTGATGATCCACTAATTCGTTACGTAACTTGAGACTTCCCAAGGGCGGTCCCGCATTGCGCTCTGTGGACGTGGGTCATGCCCTGGTCACTGGTCCCGCAAGGTGCCGAACCGTCTATCGTGATTCCATGCGCGGACAATGGCACGGGGCATAGGATCAGGCCGCAACGTCCGCTGCCGCCTCTGAGAAGCTAATAATTGTCTGCTTCAATTGCGAATCAACTTCATCTGCAATGGTCATGACATCGACCAGAAGCAGACTGAAATCAACAGTGTTCAGATTGGTCTGCAACGTATTGAAGATGCTGACCTGCAAGATGCGCGACTCTTCGATGACCATGGGGATGGAGTAGCCTTGCTCCTGGCGAATGATTCCGTGCTTAGCTGCACCCTCTGACGGCTGTTTCGTCCCCAGCGGACGCGGCACACGCAATCTATGAATAAGCTCATGAAGCAACTGTGGAAGATGTCCGGTGCGCTGTTCGTCGCTAAGCGGTATGCTGGCCAGTTCGTCCTCGGTTTTGACTGCGGATAGCCAATTGGCGATGGTGGGCAGGGAGTCACGCTCCAATATGGAAGCGACTCGCTCGATATTTGACACACGTCGTCCGCGGCGCTTCGCCAGCCTATCGCGGATCAGCGCCACCATTTCGGGGATAGGCATTGGCTTTACTAGGATTTCATCCGCCTGCAGGAGGATGGCGTCCATTGCCTCTTTCAACGCGGGATATCCGGTAAAAAGCAGAGTGATGGCAGCAGGGTGCTTATGACGCATCGCGCTGACAACTGTGAACCCGTCCCCTGCACCTGGCATATGCAAGTCAGAAAGCAACGCGTCAAACGCTTGTGTGTCGATGAGATGAATGGCTTCTGCAACGTTTCCGGCTGCGCTAACTTGAAACTGGCTCATTTCTAATACTGCCTTTAACGTCTCTAGCACTGAAGGATCGTCGTCCACCAAGAGAATTCTAGGCTGTCCTGTATCCTCGTTTTCCAAATCGACGCACCAGATTTCCAGACCGATATTTCCCGCTCCAAAGGGATCATGGCCCACCTATCAACAGTTAGCTGGTCAATATTGATCAGGAGCGAATAAACATGGTGAAATCCGATGTATTAGCCGCTGTGTCACTTGCGCGTATGCGGCTTGAATGACTGAAGCACCCGATCACTACCAGCACACCACACACGTTTGCTTTGGCTCTTCCTGCTGGCACTCTATCGCAGAGTGGAAATCTTAATTCCCGGCTCCATGGCTGTCAGTTTTCTGTTGTGCCGTCTGGATCTCTACCTTGTGCTTCTGAAACGCTGCAACCATCTTCTCGAACTGCTTCTTGGAAGAGCGAGAGTCAGCCCCGAGGGGGAGGGGGGCCCCGCATGAGCACGCGGCTTTGGTAACCCGCCAATTAATTCTCTCAAGGGCAATCGGCTCATGCATCGCCATCGTTAAAGCCTCCCCCGTCCCAACAGCTCTTGCAACCTGGATAAATAACCAAACTAAGCGATTGCTGGCGCTCGTTTGCTTGCAAGTTACCCGTGGCCTCACGGTACATCGAGCAAGCGGCACCGCAACTACGGTTCTTACAAGAGTTTCTTCGGGTGGGCAGCATTGGATTCTAGTTGATCCCCAGTTTGGTTATGGCGCTCATGCCAATTCTCGTACATCCACCATTGGATTTGAAGATTCGAGAGGTATTCTCGCAGATTAGATATGGCTAGGTTGGATTGGGGCAAGTGCTGTATCAGTTCTGAGTCAGCACTCTTGGCGATGCATCCGACGATGGTTTCTGTGTGGTTGATGCTAAGGCGCAGATCGATTTGGCGTGACTGCATCGCAGTCCTAAACTTGCTGAGGACCTGAACTTGCTGTGACTCGAACAGCGTCATCCGGAGCGGGAGACTTCAGCCTGAGTCGCCATTTGCGAACCTCGCTATGGAACTCACCGAACACGGTGATGAGGTGAGTAGATTCTCTCTACAGGAAATGGTCTGTGCTTTTTTGTACACCAATCCAGGAATTCCCGCGATCTGACGGGAAATGAAGGGCTCCTGCGTCATCATCCGACGATGGGGGGCAAAGTCAATGACGTTCTTAACCAGGACCGGGAAGACCATGTAGAGTCGAGATGTGACGCCCTGGGTTAGGTCTGGCCTACCTGATTCCGGCTCTTTCGCCTGCCGGTGCCTCATTATCCGGACCATGCTCCGTTTCCACATCCCGCTCGTCGAACCGGACGTTCGCCACATTACGCATCCGGCTCCCGGAGGAAACATCGCGATTTCTCTCACGAAAAAATGCGCCGCCGCTGAGTAAGCCGGACCGGACCAAACCTGTTGTGTAGTTTCAAGTATCGACCTCTTGAGCGAAACGTCAGGGAGATCGATCAGTTGATCCGACGGCTCGATCGGCTGCGTTCGCCTCTATAGGGGAAAGTTAGGTGCCGAGCCCGAGTGGCGGCGCAGACAACATGAGGGCGCGAAAGGATTAGAGTCAGGAGGGCTGGCCCAGACGCCGGCACGATAAGGACGAGGTCATCATGAAGAGATTTTTTCTTGCGCTGGTCGGCTTGGCGCTCGCAGTTCCCCCCACATCTGCGCAGGCACAGTTTCCCCAACCCGATGGGGGCAATCTGGAGCGTGGCACACTGCCCCAGCACTGGCTCTCGCAGGCGCCCAAGTGCATGGAGATTCCCGAATGGCAGGTGCATGAATACAATCCGGACTTCTACATCCTGAGGCAATCGCCTTGCACCGACTACGAGAAGCCGTTCGTCTTCCTTCTGTTTGGCAAAGAAAGGGCGATGCTGGTCGATACGGGTTCACGCAATGGCAACCTGGTTCCTACGCTCGAGCGCACGGTCAAAGGCTGGCTGGCGCGCAATGGACGCACGAGCATTCCGCTGCTTGTGGTCCACACCCACGAGCATGGCGACCACATCTGGGGCGACAAGGGTATCCAGGCGATGACGGATCCGGCGATGCCGGTGACGTTGGTTCCCGCAGAACTTGAGGCCACCAAGCGGCTCTATGGCATTAGGTCCTGGCCAACCGATACGGGGCAAGTCGATCTGGGCGCCCGTATGATCGATGTGGTTCCTATTCCCGGGCACAGCGCGGTGAGCGTGGCATTTTACGATCGCACGACCGGGGTTTTGCTGTCGGGGGACACGATGTATCCGGGACGCCTCTATGTCTCGGACTTTACCTCATTTCAGCAGAGTGTGGAGCGGCTGATCCGGTTCACCCAGGGCAAGCCCTTGGCGCATATTCTGGGCAACCACATTGAGCAGTCCAGTACGCCGTTTCTCGACTATCCGGTCGGCACGATGTATCAGCCCAACGAGCATGAACTGGAGCTGTCGCGCGGCGCGTTGCTGGAGCTCGACGAGGCGCTGGTGTCGATGCATGGAACGCCCCGGCGGATGGCGCTGCGGGATTTTTCCGTGTGGCCCTCCGGAACGGGATCGGACGATGCTGCGGAACTTGCGGCGTACAAGAAGCATGTCCAGCAGGAACGAGCCAGGATGTGGGATCACACCCAGCCCTAGAGTCATGCAAAAGCATTGAAAATGGGAAGCTGCGCAGATGTGGCTCCATCTGGTTTTGCCTGCGGTCTCACAGTCTCACTTGCCAAATTCGATTCCGAACGGGTATAGTACCCGTCGCGGGCTTCTCCCGGGCCCCGCGAGAAGCGTCCTCCGCCAGGAGAAAGACGATGAGTTCCTTCCCCCTCTTCTCGAGATTTGTGCCTGTGTGGGTGCTTGCAGTATCAATCTTTGCCGGCGCCCAATCCTCCGCGCCTAGTACGATCACCCCTGCACCCTACTCGGCAAATTACGCGTGGCCAAAGACCTACACTAATCCTCTCACGCTCCAAACTGGCATCGGTCCCGCGGTCAGTTGTCCTGATCCTGCGATCATCAGCCAAAACGTCGAAGGGCACACACGCTGGTATCTCTACTGCACCGGCGACCCACTCAACTCAAGCGACGTGAATGCACAGGGACAATTGAATCTTCATCTAATTACCCAGTATCAGTCGTATGACCTGATTCATTGGACGTACATCGGTGACGCGATGCAACAGACACCTGTGTGGGTTGGCACCTCTGCCCAGCAGCTTTGGGCTCCCGCCATCAAATACTTCAACAACAGGTACTATCTGTACTACGCGGCTCCCGCCACACTGCAGGGTCCACCCGCGATCGGCGTGGCCACCAGCACTAGCCCCGGCGGCCCATGGACCGACAAGGGATCGCCTGTAGTGCCTCCGGAGAATAATCCTTACAACAACGCGCCCGGCCGTGCGGTTATCGATCCGGATGTGATTCAAGATTCCTCGGGCCAGCGTTATATCTCGTATGGAAGCTTCAACGGCGGAATCAGCATTCGAAAACTCTCCGCAGACGGTCTGACTTCAGACCCGACATCCGAGCAACAAATTGCCGTCGATAATTACTACGAGGGCGGCAATTTCTTCTATCACGATGGTTACTACTATCTCTTCGCGTCTTCGTCCACCTGTTGTGATGGCCCACTGAGCGGATACAGCGTCCGAGTCGGCCGCGCTCTCACGCCGCTTGGCCCGTTCGTCGACAAGAACGGCGTTTCGATGAATACATTCGCACCGGGCGGTGATCTGTCCATCGCCGCGAACGGCAATCGTTGGGGAGGGCCAGGCGGCAACGTGGTCTTTACCGATAATGCCGGTCAGGACTACATGCTCTATCACGCCATCGATCTGACCGCGCCCTATTTCGCGGGATTTCCCGGAACCACGCGACGTCCCGCACTGATCGACCGCATCGATTGGGTGGATGGATGGCCCGACGTGCGCGCGGGCCGATGGGCATCGGACACGCCGCAGGACGCTCCTGCGGCGCAGCCGTGGGAGTCCGACGCGCCAAAAGACGAACTGCCCGTACAAAATACCCGGCTCGGTGCTGAAATCACCGCGCTCTCCGATGAATTCAACTCGACCACTCTGTCGTCGCAATGGCATTTCATTCACCCCAACGCCAACAACATCTACGTGCTGACCGGCAGTGCCTACCAGGTGCAGACTCAAGGGCCGGATGAGAACGGCGACCCACAGCAAGTCTCGATTCTGGCCGAACCGGTGCCCGTTAGCGGTGATTGGATGGTCGAGACCAAGTTGACTAGTAGCGTTCCGTTCAACAACTCCTGCTGTTATAACTTTGCGCAGGGAGCACTCTTCATCTACGGTAACGACCAGAACAGCATCAAGGCCGACGTCTTTCCCGACTTCGACACGCGGCAAACTGAATTTGGTAAACAGATTGGGCCCGTGCCGACCAACTACCCAACATACGATCATCAGAACATCGGAACCGCCGCAGAAACGACGTGGCTACGCATCGAATGCCGACACCTTGCCAGTCAGGGCGAACTCTACACTGCCTTTTCTTCCACTGATGGTCAGAACTGGACAAAAGGGGGCACCTGGCAACATCAGCTTGGATCGAATGCGCAAATCGGCATCTCAGCAGAAAATGCGGCTGGGTTCACAGTCAATTTTGAATACGTGAAGGTGTATCAGTTGAAATAACTAGGAAGATCGATGCCGTCAGCGGGCAATCAACTGGCAGTTTGCCCTTGCACAATTGTCTCCTACTTGCCGACTCTGCAACTGGACCTATCCGGGTCGGGCTTAACCCGGATTGCTCTTTGATCAACAATTGTGAAGTCCAATTTAAGAGATGGCTGCGACTCACGCGGCCATCTCCTGCTGGTGGCCTTCAGTAGAATTCAGTCTTCTTTCGGATGTGCCACGCATTCGTATTAACCAGATTTAAGAAAGTGCCAAAGACGACCGATGGTCTTTCCTGCTTCCACGCCGCGACAAGTTCGACGCGCATGTCATCGGGCCGCAAAAGATAGAATCGCACGCCGTTAGACCAAAACATCCTGACCTTCGCACTCACAGCGGAAACGCTCTCTTCTGCTTCTACCCGAGAAACTGCCGTCTGTACCCGATCTGCCTCATACTCAACCCTGGGCGAGAAGCCGGCACCACTGCACATTCCCATGATCACGTCGAAGTGCCGCGACCAACCTTCTCGATAAAACAGCACGAAGCGCTCGTTGGCGAGAACCGCAATGCGCACCTGCTTCGTCGCTATCCTTCTCGATGCAGGCAGGACCGCAAGGAACGGTTCGCAATAGAGGAATCGCGATAAAAGGCGTCTAGCTTCTTTCTCCCGTGAGAGTTCTGGTGAAGCCGATGTCGATCGCTTCTTGATCGAGGGCGACTTCCTGGTCGAAAGGACTGAATTCTTGCAATTTCAACTTCACGCTCGGATATCGCGCTTTATAACTGCGTACGAGTTCCGGCAAAAGGCGAAAGCGGCTGAACCGACAAAGCCAATCGAAAGCTTTTCAATCTCAGCCTCCGAAGCTCGTTTCGCAGTGTTGATGGCCGACTCCGCCTGCGCCAGCGTACGCACGGCCTCGGTGTCAAAGCCCTCCCCTCTTCCGGAGTGAGTTGTGCCGTCCGGCTAACTCGCCAGAACAGTTTGACGTCGAGTTCCCCCTCTAGCCGCAACGATCTCGCGGAAGGGAAGCTACGCAATGTGAAGATGACGGAAAGTTTCGCGATAGCCCTTCGATTGCACTACGGCCGTAAAGTATCGAAGATGTTTCAGCTCCACAAATGATCGCTCTTTCCTATCAGATTGATTGGAACATACGATGGATCGTTTTGGCGGTCAGAAAATCCATTACTATGTGCGGCGATGAATTGTTGGGCAAAGAACAAAACATCCGGGAACAAAGTACGGAGACCTGGTGGCTGATCAAACAGGAACCATCCGCATCGCCTGCAAGGAAGACGACTAGACTTGGTCTCTGGTTCCCGATAGGGGTTGTCGAGGCGTTGAATAAACTGCAGAGTTACGACTCATCACCGGAAAACGGGCTGCCCGCCATTTAACTCAGACCACTATGCGTTGAGGTATAGTCATGTTTGCCCGCACACAAGCCACATTGCCAAGTGAGGTATTCGGGATTCGAACCCCGAATACCTCATTCGTTTGCGAGGCGACTCAACTCGTGAGCCCCGTCACGCCCCGGTGGCTTCTGAATGATCCGTTGAGCACTTACATCTTGGCAGAATCGCTGTCCGTAGAAGCAGGATTAGGGATGACTAGACGTTGCTCGATCTCGGTGCCATTATGCATGATCTCGGCCTAACCTTTGAAGTTTCCGGCACACAACGCTTTAAATTCTGCGGGGAAGACACTGCACGCCACTTCCTGCTGAAGCACGGCGCCTCGACGCACAGGATCGCCCTGGCCTGGGACTCGTTAGCATTCCACACTTCGGAAAAGATCAACGATCAGATGCGCGCAGGAGTTGCACTCGTAGGTTTTGGCGTTCATGCCGGGCCCCCAGGTATCGGGATCGAGTCACAACCTATAAAACACGTGCGGAAAGTGTTTCAGACCTGGCCGAGGCACGGTGTCCGACACGCATTTCCACAGTTAGAGGCAGAGATCGTTGGGCGCAAATCGGAAACAGTGCCGGAAGGCGATTGGAATACGGCCAGGCTCCCGGAAGATCCAGGGGTTTCTGATGGACAGTGGAAAGGGGGGTGTCGATGTCGACGCATAGTGACAATACCATCGTTCAAACCCAGGCTTTTGCGAGTCTCGGACGGAGTGTCTCTCGTTTCAAGACCTTCTGGTGCCGGAAGATAGGCATCTGCCAGTCACGCACAGTGTAATTGCAACGATCGAGCGCAAGTAGAGATGCGCTCTGTTCCCGAATCTCGAGCCGACACCGATCGACGTGGATCAATCGCCTCAGGTATCAATCCGAGATGGTTCTGATTGTCTCTCCGACGAGGTCCATCGAAGGAGTTCAACATGAATGGTCTGAATCACGCCACTCTTCTGAATGTCCACACCGCAGATCCAGTGATTGCGCACGATGACGAGATTGTCTCGGGGGTCCAAGCTGGATCACCAAGGGCATTCGCGGAACTTTATGCAATCTATTCCCGACGCCTCTATAACACGATCATTGCCATCACCAAGAGTCCTGAAGATGCTGAAGACGCGCTGCAAGAGACATTCTTGCGAGTCCATCTGGCAATCCATACCTTTGAGGGCAGGTCGACCATCTATTCGTGGCTGACCCGGATCGCCATCAACTCCGCGCTCATGATACTTCGTAAGCGACGTGCTCGTCCTGAGATATTGTTTGATCCCCAGCCTGATGCTCAGGCTGAGGCATTCTGCGGTGAAATCAAAGACTCCGCCCCGAATCCCGAACAGGTTTACGCTCTGCGTCAGCGTGGAACAAGACTCTTGAGAGCAATCCGGAATCTTGGCCCCCGTTTGCGGGAACCACTTCACATGCTGATGGCGAAAGACTCTTCACTCAAGGAGATCGGCCGGGCACTGAACATCTCAGAAGCGGCCGTCAAGTCTCGTCTGCATCGGGCCCGTCGACGGCTCTCGGCTGTGTGCCAGAAGCCTTGATGCGCAAATGAAGGCACTGGTTTGCACGGGCACAGGCACAGGTACTCGTACTCCCGTTCTAACGTTCTTCCACTCGTCCACTATCTCCCCGATTCGGTTGTCCAGTTGTGCCGCGCCAAAATTTAGGTGGGGATGCAAAACTCGACGGAAGCTGGACGCCCGGGCGAGGTTGAAATGCGGGAGTTTTGTACAGAATGACATGTCGAGGGGCTAAATTCGCTGCGAAAGGGATCGCGCGTCGAGCGAGGTCGTCTACATCGGTCAGTCCTCTGAAGATCCATACAAAATCAACATCGCCCGCATGGATTCCACGGATGGATGGATTGCCTCCTCCACGCAGCTCGTTCAATTTCTCAACCACGTAGCTGGAGCCCCGAATATCCCTGCACCTCTCAAGCCTGAAACGATCAAGGCCATGATTACTCCAGCCCCAGCCTATCCCGCGGGGGACGCCCGTTATGCGCGTAGTTGGTTGGTCAGCGGTAACGGCGGAGGAAGCTGGTGGCACAACGGAAGTCTTCCCGGCTCAACTTCGCTTATGGTCCGCAACCCCGATGGCACATGTTCAGCAGCCATTTGCAATACGCGTTTCCAGCCCCACCAGGAAATGGACAGCGGCCTCTTTCAGCTGATGTCGGACCTGACGCAAAATGTTTCAGGGTGATACCATCCGCGGCGAGAAATCCTGAGCTTCAACTCGCCACTGAGATTTGGCAGTCACTTGGGAGGGAATTTGACCGTTGGGTTCCTCATCCAACGAGCAGCTTTGGGTTTCGGACAATCCCTTAATAGCGGGCCGCATGATGGAAAGATTCTCCTTTCGGTTTGATAGTCCCTGCGCCTGGTTAAGTATGCGCACCTCCATCAAAACCGCTCGTCGCAGTCGTTACGTGCCCTTGACTCCCTGTGGCACAAAAGTTCGGGCCTTCGATCCGGCGCCGCCGCCTCCTGATTTTCTGACGAACCACCCCTGCCTTCCTTCAGACCATCCTGGCCGAAGCGAATCATGCAGTGGGCAGGCTCGACGGGATGAGCTCAGCCTTTCCGAACCTGAATTCCTTTCACTACTCCTACGTGCGCAAGGAGGCGGTTCCCCTTCGCAGATCGAGGGAACGCAGTTCTCACTCTGCGACCTGTTGCTCGATGAAAATGCTAATACTCCGGGTGTGCCACTCGATGCCGTCCAGGTGGTCTCGAACGATGTTGCCGCCCTGATTCTCGGGATTCCTCGGAGCTTTTCGCATCCAGAGAACCTTTCGTTCTGAGATATCGAAGCCAGGTATGTTCAACTCGCCATGAATGCGCAGTGTACTCCAGGACGAGTTTTCAGCAACCATCTGAATGACAAGGTCGCGCAGTTCTCTGCTGATGCACTTGCTGCCTGCGCACTTGATGCCGCGAGAGCCAGATCCGATGGATGCTGAATCCACCACCGTGCTACCCTGCTGCGGTCTTCGGCTGAACGAGGATCAACGCCTGTTCCCACCCGCGCCAAAGTCGCCTCAGGAATATCCAGAACAACCCCTCGGATGAAGCAAACAGCGACCGAGGCCGTCTCCGCCTCAAGATTTCAAGTTATTGTCGAACAACAAGACTCTCCACGAGCAGATCGCTGCGAGGACAAAAGAATCGGGTGGCAAGAGCAAGCAATCGCTTCCGCTAGCGTATGATACTGGCAGTCTTTCCCATTCACAGGCTCGACCAAGAGAGCGCTTCATGCTGTTGATTTATCGACAGGTCATGATTTTGACGACGCACGTGTCGCTGAAGGATCAGGAATCATGGCCTGATCGCAGGAGAAGCTGAATGAATCACCTAACGGCCGCCAAGCATGCGATAACGATCTATCTCATAACAATGGCGTGCAGTTGTATTTTTGCAGCGAAAGGCCAGACCGTCAGTTCAGCTTGGTACGGGAATCATTTTCATGTCGATGTAGCAGGCGTAATCTCCCGTTCCGATATTGTGCTTGGGCGGCCGAATCTGCTTGCAAACCAGGCAATGCCGCTGGGCAACGGGTGTCTTGGAATTGCTGTGTGGTCGGCGAACGGTCTGACTGCCCAACTGAATCGCACGGATACGCTTCCATACCGCTATTCACCAGGACAGGTCGTCATTCCCGGTCTGGCGGCGATGACTTCAGCCAAGGATTACTCGGGCCGGCTCGATCTCTACAACGGAGAGTTCGTGGAACGTGGTGGAGGCATGACCGCCACAGTTTATGTGCAGCCTGCATCTGACATGCTCGTCATTGATGTCACAGGGGCGGCCCCTGATCGGATTCAGACTGCCACATTGACGCTTTGGCCGCCACGCAAGCCGCATTCAAGCATTATTGGGGAATTAGGGCTGCTGGCGGAGACATGGACGGATAATAACGATCCGGGAGCATCCGGACTGCAATTCGGGTCACTCTCCGCGATTTCTGCAAAAGCACGCAACGTCTCACTTACGATCAGCGATCAACGCACGATAAATCTTTCATTCAAACCGCAAGCAGATGGCAGCTTCCGCGTGCTGGTACCTGTTCCTCAGTACAGCGGGCATAGTTCGCCGGAAGATGCTGCGAAACGGGTTCTTCTTGATCAGTTGCCAACCACTCATCGGATCTGGTGGAACAGCTTCTGGCATCGTGCAGGTGTGATCGAGATCAGATCGCGTGATGGATCCGGCGAGTACATGGAAAACTTGCGGAATATCGGTCTTTTCACTGGCGCAGCAGAAAGAGGTGAAGCCTATCCGGGCTCTCATGGGGGCGTCGCAGATCTGTTCTCTACAGGACGAGATAGTCATCGCTGGGATCCGGCCGCCTTCTGGCACCTGAATCTGAGTATGCAGGTGGCGGCCAATATCGGCGCAGGATTACCGGAGCTAAATGCTTCTTACTTCAACCTGTACCGTGAAAACCTGAAAAACATCGAGAACTGGACGTTCCATCACATGGCGGGCAGGCAGGGCGCCTGCGCGCCTGAGACGATGCGCTTCAATGGCGTCGGTATTGAATATGAGGTCAACCCTCCTGCCCCGGCTGTTACGGCGCTCGATTGCGACGCTGACTTTGAGCCTTTCTACAATGCACGTACCCTTTCGACCGGGGCGGAGGTTTCGCTTTGGGTGTGGCGGCAGTATCTTGCAACAGGGGATCGCGCATTTCTGATCAAGAACTATCCGATCATGGCGGCTTCGGCACGTTTTCTGCTTGCCTATGAGAAGCCGGGGAGCGATGGTTTATTGCATACCAGCCCGTCGAATGCTCACGAGACCCAGTGGGATACAACGGACCCAAGCACTGATATCGCTGCGCGGATGGCTTTGTTCCCAGCGACGATGGATGCGGCAAATCTGCTTGGAAGAGACGTCGAACTCGTTGAACAACTGAAACTGGCGTTGACGAAAATCCCTCCGTTTCCTCGCACCCAGGAGACAGCTCCTCTTACCCTTTTGACAGCTTCTGCCGATGCCGCAGCTCAGGATGTTATCGCCGATTCCTACGTCCCGAGCGCGGTGAACCACAACGTGGAGAATACTGCGCTCTATCCGGTGTGGCCGTTCGGCGTAATTGGGGATTCATCGGCACTTACTGCGCTGGCGCGGCGCACATTTGAGTTTCGCCCTTATCCCGTATACGCAAATTCGGCGGACTGGAGCTTCGATCCGATCCAGGCGGCGAGGCTTGGTATGGGAGCTGAGGTTGGGCAGACGCTGATAAAGCTCACAGAGATTTATCAGGGATTTGCGAATGGGTTGGCGGACTGGGCAGGCAATAAGGGCGAGTTTTATATGGAGGAGGCTGCGGTCACAGCCACCGCGTTACAGGAATCGCTGGTCCAAGACTACGATGGGCTGATTCGTATAGCTCCCGCTACTCCGCCAGGCTGGGACTTTGCCGGGACAGTCTTTGTCCGGGGCAACACAAAGGTAGACGGAGAGACAGATGCCGGCGTCGTCACAACAGCGGTCATCGAATCCGGCTCGAAAGAGCGCGTCCGGCTCCGGAACCCTTGGCCTGGCGAGGCTTTCGATGTGACGGATGCCAACTCCGGTATCACTTTATCGGCTCGAAACCCGAGCAACGAAGTAGAATTCGACGCCGTTGCCGGATACAGCTATGTCATTCAACGGGCTGAAGCGACCAGGCTACACTTGGCTCCGATCGAAGGTCAGCCTGCCCGTGTTGCGAAAAGCCTCGGCAAGAGTGAGATCGGACTGATGCCACCGAATGACCCTCGGTAGCCAGGAGAATTGGAAAGGCGGCGACGGATATTCCTGGAATCAAGTGTGTCGTCGGCAATGGTGAAATCCAATCATCGACCATACTCGTGCCTGGCCAAAACCAGATCGGGATGCAAAACTCGACAAAAGCTGGACGCCCGGGAGAGGCAGAAATGCGGCAGTTCTGTCGGAATGAAATGTCGAGGGGCCAAATTCACTGAAGGCGGCAGTCAAGAACGGCTGATCCCGACGGGTCAGGTTTAGCTCTCCCCTGATTTGTTGCGAGGGTTGCACCGGCTCAGCTGGAGAACCGTTCAGGCGGCGAGATCGTAGCGATGGTGCGAATCACCAAGCCCGAGGACCACAGATGATTTCGCGGTTTAGGTCCGCGGTGATGGCCCCCTCCCGCCGAGCAGAGGTTTTGTCCAATCGATGATGCATCCGCTCACCGTGGTGGTAGCGGACATAATCATGCATAAGTCGTCTCAGATGCCTTTCGTTGAGCACGATGACGTGATCGAAAAGCTCCTTTCGACAACGACCTACAAAGCGCTCGGCAATACCGTTCTGCCATGGACTTCTGAATGCTGTGCGAACGGGCTTCACATCCAAACACTTCTCGCCATGACCTACTTGACGGGGCAATCCTTCCGGCCCGTATCCGCAACACTCGCGATCAACCACTTCCCATCGGTCCAGACCAGGTTGAACAGATCCGTACCGCAATGGTCCACCTTTCCATCCGTCAGAAACTCGAATGGAGCCCATACCACTGCCAGGTCATGATCGATCCGCACCAGCGGGTCATGAATCCGCTCCTCAATGCTCGTTGTTCCCGGCTTTCCTACGCGATCCGCAAACCCCTCAAGCGTCAACTGAACTGGCTTGCCATCGCGCATCAGCACCATCGTTCCACCGGGCAGCATCACTTTCTTCATTGCCTCAGAATCACGCTTCGCCATGCCGTCAAACAGCGCATTCACAGGGACCAGGACTGCTTGCTCAGTGGGCGTCGCAGCCTGTGTCGACAACGGCAACAGCATCGAACACCCAATGCCCGCAACCAACATTATCCTATGCAGTCGACTAAACATATTCATGACTCCATATTCTAAATGATGATACGCCCAATGATGATACGCAGGGGCACGAAGTCATTCAAAGTTCGGCATAGGCAGAAAGTAACGCAAGGATGAGCAGTTTGAGGTACAGCGCAAAGGGACTGAATCTGTTTCCGCCGCCCAGGCAGTCGAGTTTGAACGCGGCACAGATAGACAAGAAGACGAGGTTGCTCTGAGTTTTTACGGTGCGGGTGGCAGATTTTGCCAAATTGGCGTTGGACTTCACGGGGTTGAGAAAAACTTCCACTTGCCAACGTTTGGGGGAATGGCGTGGTATGACCACAGCACGGGTCTAGGCGTATGATGGTCTGCGCAACAGTTTATCTCTTTCGGGGGGCGTTTCCATGAATCGCTTTGAGAAGCGATATTTTGGGATCCGGCGTTTGCGGATTCAATCGTTGAGTCCTTTGGCGCGTGTATTCCTGCAGTCCACCTGCGCGTCTGCGCTGCTTCTATCGGCGAATGCTCTCCACGCCGCCGTAACCTGCGATCCGCGAACCTATGGCGCAAAGGCCGACGGAACCACCAAAGACACGGCGGCGATTCAACACGCCATCGACGCCTGCGCCGGCAAAGGCGGGGGCACGGTTCATTTGAGCGCGGGAACATACCTGAGCGCTCCCATTGTGCTCAAGAGCAACATCATGCTCCAGCTAGACGAGGGTGCCACGCTGCTCGGCTCGCCTGATCACGCGGATTATCCGCAGGTAACGGAAATGCGCTTGTCCGATCTCCAGCCACTGGTAAGCGCGACCGGCGCGGAGCATATCACGATCACCGGCGAGGGCACCATCGACGGCAATGGCGAGAGTTGGTGGAAGGAGGCGCGCACGATACGCGATGCTGGCGTGCTGGGCAATCATCCACGGCCAAAGCTCATCATCTTCGATCACTGCCGGCACGTGCACGTCGAGGGCGTAACCATCCAGAACTCGCCCATGTGGCAACTGGTGCCTTACTACTCCGACGACGTGACGATTCGCAACGTCAGAATCCTCGCCCCGCAGCACTCCCCGAATACAGACGCCATCGATCCCTTCTCGTCTTCGCACGTGACCATCGATCACGTCTATTCCGACGTCGGCGACGACAACGTGGCGATTAAATCCGGCGCCATCAACTCGCCCGGCCCCGATGCGCCCAGCCACGACATTATGATTACCGACTGTACCTTCATGCACGGCCATGGGCTCTCGGTGGGAAGCGAGATTGCAGGCGGAGCACAAAATATCACGGCGGAGCGGATTCACTTTGAAGGCACAGACAACGGCATCCGCATCAAGGCCAATCGCGACCGTGGCAGCGATGTGAGCCATCTTGTGTTTCGCGACATCGTGATGAAGGACGTGAAGAATGCGCTCATCATCAGCGAGTATTACCCGAAGGTAATGCCGCCTGAGGACAACACACCGCAGCCCGTGACACGCCTGACACCGCGTTTTCACGACATCGTGTTCAGCAATGTAACGGCGAGTGGCAGCGGGACGGCGGGAGCGATTGTGGGGCTGCCGGAGTCGCCGGTGCGGGACGTGGTGCTGCGCAACGTGGAAATCGGTACGCACACCGGGCTCACCGTGGGCTATGCGAGCGTGACGGAGGAGCATGTGCAGATTGAGCCCGCGCAGGGCGAGCCGATTACGAAGATGACGGGCGCGGATGTGACGCTGCGCTGAGCGGCGCTCCGGAGGCATGCCGAGCACTCGGGTTTCCCGCCGTCGCACCCGTACCTGCGGGTGAGAATGTCCTTGGTGTAGTTGGCCACCCCGATTACTTGGTGGTCAATGACCTGGCCGATCGACAGGATGAGATCGAAGCCGTCGCGCGAGATGCGCCGGTTGACCTGCGCGGGCCTCGCGTAGTCGAGCGTGCCCTCCCATGGCTCGCGGATGAATTCTGCCGGAACTTCCCCGCGTGTTCCAGAGATCGAGGTCAGACCACAAGTATACTTGCGCCGCGCCCGTCGGGGCGGAATTTCCTCTCCGGCGCAAAGGCCGATGGGCCGGGCCGCCTTTTGGTGGTAATCTCATTTTGTCCCCTGATTCACCGGATCGCGTTTTAGGTGGCTGTGATCATGCGCCGTCTCAAGAAGGACCAGCCCGACACGCATCGCACCATGAAAGTGGTGAACCACATCCGTGCGCTTATTGAGAACGGCACTCTGCAGCCGGGCGACAAAATCCCTCCGGAACGCGAGTTTGCCAGCTCTCTCAAGATCAGCCGCGCCAGCCTGCGCACCGGGATTGGCTACCTGGCCGCCATGGGGGTGATGAAGGTGCGGCATGGCGTAGGCACGTTCGTGGCCGACGGCCCGCCGGAGTTCAGCAAGTCCTCGCTCAGCTTGATGGGCGCGCTGCACGGGTTCCAGACGTGGCAGATGTTCGAGGCCCGCATCATCCTGGAGAGCCAGCTTGCGGCGCTGGCCGCCGAACGTGGCAAGGAAGAGCATCACGCCGCCATGTCCGAGGAAGTGGCCGAGATGTTCGCCTCCATCGAGGTACCTTCCGACTACCTGATTCACGACATCATGTTTCACCGCCTCATCTCCCAGGCCTCGGGCAATCCCATTCTCGCCGCTCTGATCGAGACCATCACCTCAGTCCTTTACGACAACCGCCGCAAGACGGTGGAGCGGTCGATCGATCTGCGCGAATCGGCTGAGATGCACCGGGAAATCTACCGCGCCATCCGCAGCCGCAATGCGATTGAGGCGCGCAAGCTGATGGAACAGCATTTGCGCATGGCCCAGGAAGCGCAGGGAATGGAGCGGCCCACGGAGCGCAAGCCGGTTCCGGCGCCTTCGTCCCGCCCCAAAGCGACTCGCGCGGCGCTGAGAGCAAACCTATCCTGACTCGCCTGTCCTGACCCGCGCGGGAAAGAACCCGGTCGAACCACGTCCCCAAAATGTTGCCGCCTAAGCCCTCAAAAATCGATTGTTCTAAGGGCAACATGGGCCTATTTGTTCCCGGCATGCGTTCCTGTTGACAAACCTGCGCGGGCTGGATGAAACTGATAGACGCTTTTTAAGTGGTCTGACCTTTGGCACTCTACGGGTGGCGCAACGGCACGGTTCAGAGCGCCTGTCCACCGGCGAAATGGCTCCGTCGATGCCGCCGCAGCCAACGGCCAAACGTACCAGGAGCGATGAAGGAAACAAATTTCAGCGGAATGAGGCTTCGGAGAAAACAATGACGCAGTATCCAATTCGAGTGCGGGCGGAAGAGAACGGCTGTATCCGCAATGAGTCCGTGACCGTCCCCGCGGGACGTGCCTGCAGTTCTCATCAAAATCGTGAAAAAAGAAGAATGGCCGGCGCCGGACTCCTTGCCGTGCTTTTTATTCTCTTTCTGCTCGCCCCAGCATCGTTTGCGCAGGAGTTTCGCGCAACCATCAGCGGCGCAGTCACCGATCCGAGGGGGTCCGCTGTCGCCGGCGCCACCGTCGAAGTGCGTGAGGCGAATACAGGAACCACCAGCCGCACCGTCACCGATAACGCCGGCCAATACGTGGTGCCGTTCCTGCTGTCCGGCAATTATTCCATCACCGTTACGGCGAACGGCTTTCAAACATTGAACCGGACCGGCATTACGCTCCAGTCCCAGGAACACCCCATCATCAACCTGGCCCTGAAAGTGGGCTCGGAAACTCAAACGGTGACGGTGTCGGGCGCAGCGCCGCTACTGAACCAGGACAATGCCAACATTGGGGAGGATATTTCGACGGCATCGGTCGCCGACCTTCCGCTCAACGGCCGCGCTCCCATGATGCTGGCGGAACTATCGGTCGGAGTCGAGTTGGAAGCGGCTCCGCAGATATCGCACCCCTTCGATAACAACAATATGAACTCGTTCAGCATTGGCGGAACGCCGTTGCAGAGCAGCGAAGTACTCGTCGACGGCTCGCCCGACGAAACCTTGCTTGGCTCTCTCGCCTTCAGCCCCACGCAGGATTCGGTGCAGGAGGTGACAGTTCAGCCGTTCGCCACCGACGCCTCCTTCGGCCACACCATTGGCGGCGTCATGAACCAGGTGACCAAGAGCGGAACCAACTCCCTGCACGGCACCGCATATGAGTTCAGCCAGATCTCCAACCTCGACGCCAATACCTACTTCGACGATCGCAACACTCCGGTGACGCCGCTGCCGGTAAGCCACTTCAACCAATATGGCCTCACGGTGGGCGGCCCGATTTTGCTGCCCAAGGTTTTTAACGGAAGAAACAAGCTGTTCTTCTTCTTTGCCTGGGAAGGCCTGAAGGATTCCACCCCGGCAACGACAACATTGACCGTGCCCACGGCCGCTGAAAAAGAAGGCGACTTCTCCTCATTGCTGAATGCGGGCTCGAACTATCAGCTCTATGAGCCGATGACCGGCTCGTATTCGGGCGGACAGGTTATGGGACGCACACCGGTTCCTAACAACTGCCTTACCAACCAATCGAGCTTTTGCACGAGTGCTCCCGGTGGTACTGCTGGGTACACAATCAATCCGATTGCCCTCAACTATCTGAAGCTGTTTCCGGCGGCGAACAATACCTCCGGCGTGGGCGCTGACGGCGCGGACAATTACATTTCCAATGCCCCCAGCGTAGACGATTACAACGAGGAGTTCGGCCGGATTGACTATAACGCGAGTTCGAAAGACCACGTCTTCTTCGACTTCCGGCAGAATTACCGTACGCAGGTCAAGGAAGATTACTTTGCCAACAACACCAACGGCTCGACGCTGGTGCGTCAGAACTGGGGCTCCACGCTGGACAACGTCTACAACCTGAACTCCAGCACGGTCTTTGACGTGCGCCTGAACTGGACGTTGTTCTACGAAGCGCATGATTCGCCCGCAGCGGCCTTTTCGCCCACGCAGCTGGGCTTCCCATCCAGCCTGCAAAGCGGCAGCCCATATGTCGAAATGCCGGTGATCAAATTCAACAGCAGCAGCTTCGAGGACTTCAACAATACCGCTTCGCCCGGCCTCGATCCAACTACGAGCTACCAGGTCTTTGCCGATATGTTAAAGGTGATCGGGAAGCACTCGCTCAAGGTTGGTTTTGACGGCCGCCAATACCGCATGAGGATCCAGAACTTCGATGCCAGCGGCGGCCCGTCCGGCAGCTTCACGTTCGGCAATAGCTGGATGACTTCCGGCGCCGGCGGCACGGCGCAACCGTTTGGCGGAGATTTGGCATCGTTTGAGCTTGGCCTGGCGAGCACAGGCAATGACAGCTTCGACCTCGAGTCGGAAGCCGACTACAAAGCGTACTATGTTGGAGGGTTCGTGCAGGATGACTGGCGCGTGAGCCCCCGGCTGACATTGAATCTCGGCCTCCGCTACGATGTCGGTACGCCGTTTGGCGAAAAATTAGGGCGCACGGAGAGCGGCTTTAATCCCACCGCCGCGAATACCGCTTCGGGCGTCAATGTAACAGCGGCGGACTCAACAATGGTCCACGACGTCGCGTTGACGATTAACCCCTCGACCTTCAACACGCTGGGCGGCCTGACATTCCCCGGCGGGCCGGGCGGCGCGCCGTACCAGATTGAGGATAACAAGGGATATTTGAGTCCTCGCATCGGCTTCTCATACAATCCTCCGTGGCTGAACAATAAGATGGTGGTGCGCGGCGGTTTTGCCATATTTCTCTCGCCACAGTCACTGCTGAGTCTGGGAGCGTCGGATGACCCGTCTTCCAATGCTCTCACCTTTGCGCCGGGATTCAGCGCAACCACAAACTACAACTCCTCGAATAACAACTACTTCAACGACTGCACCTCGGGCCAAACCCAATCGGCAGCCTGCCCGGCCGGAGACACTGCGCTGTCGTTGAGCAATCCCTTCCCCGGCGGTTTCGTCCAGCCTGCCGGAGCATCGGCCGGGGCCAGCACGTTCCTCGGCCAGTCGATCAGCTTCCTGGCTCCCAACCAGCATGACCAGTACTCGGAACGCTGGAACCTTGGCGTGCAGCACGCGCTCAGTCCAAGCACGCTCATTGAGGCCATCTATGTGGGCAACCATGCAGTGCACCTCGATGTCACCGAGCAGAACATCAACGCCACCTTGAAGCAGTACGAGTCAACCAATCCTTATCTCGACGAGAATCTGGTCACGGCAATGGGCACCAGCGTTCCCAATCCATTTGCCGGCAAGCTTCCGCTCAACAGCAGCCTCAATGGCAAAACCGTTCCGCTGAGCGATCTGGTAACGCCGTATCCGCAGTTCGGCAGCAATGCCATCGACGAGTACAACGAGACCATCGGCCAGTCGTGGTACGAAGCGGCAATGCTGCACGTTGAGCAGCGGGCCACGCATGGGCTGACCCTGACGGCGAATTACACCTTCTCCAAGTTGATCGAGCAGGATACGCGGCTCAACGACGAGGATAACTTCCTGGAGCGCCGCATCTCGCCCTTCGACCACACGCACCATTTCACGGTGGGCGGGACCTACGACCTGCCCTTTGGCCGCGGAAAGATGATCAACTTCGGAGAAAGCCGGCTTGCCGACGAACTCCTGGGCGGATTCGTGGTCAACGGCATTTATCAGTTCGAGACCGGCCCTCCGATCTACTGGTCTGGCGATATTCCCCTGCAGCCGGGAATGACAATCAGGGACATTAAAGTCAGACCCCGCGACACGAGCGCGGTTGGCTCGAACAGTCCGTCGATCGTCAATGCTTCAGGCGTGTTCGTGACCGGCTCCGGCAAAAGCTGCACCGTGTCGGCATCGCAGCTGTGCGACGGCACGGACTTTTTCGACGGACAGTATTCCGATCACTACCGGACGCTGCCGCAGACTATGTCGTGGGCCCGGCAAGATGGCTACAACAATCTGGATGCCTCGATGCTGAAGAATTTCAAGATCAAGGAAGCGAGCTACTTCCAGCTTCGTTTCGAGACCTTCAACACACTCAATCATCCGGTGTTCTCGCCGCCGAATCTGACGCCGACCACCAGCAACTTCGGCTACATCACCGCGGTTGCCACGAACAGTCAGACGCGACAAGTGCAGATCGGCGGCCGGTTGGTCTTCTAAGCACTGGCTGGCGCAGGTTCAATGGCCGCGTCCGCCGATCCTAAGGAAACCAGATCAACCCAAGCGGCCGCTCCCGAGGAGCGGCCGCTTTCTTGCGTCAATATGCATCGCGCCCGGCACCCCCTCTTGCGCAAGTTTTCCCCAAAGATGAATGCCGGCTCAGCATTGCCCGAAGAGTACCCTCCCCGATTGATAGTCGCGAGCCGCACTCATAGAACTTATTGACTTAGGCCGGTGTTCTCTTGCGCCTGACTCTCTACCAACAGCGTTTGAGGTCGTAGTTATCGATTGCGACATTCAGGAGAGTCAGATTCCAATCTTCGACCGAGTGCAAGTGTTGTCGCGAATCCTGAGGTTCGCGACGTCCCTTCTCAAGCTTCAGGCGGCAGTGCTTTTTACTTATAAGCCACAGGTGCATTCATCGTTTGGGCCGACTGGGGTCACCAGCAATGGCAAGGAAAGCTTCCTTCGCGTTCCCCCCAAATGGCCCGCATCTTCAACCTTCTTGAGCGGCTCGCCCCACCGATCGGTCCCTGGGCAATCTGCAGATGAGAGCATGCTTAATCACGACATTGCGGCCCGGCGCGAAAAGTCAGGGAGCGATCGGGTCTTCCCCGATAACCTATCTCGTATTCATTGGGTCTGGTTCTGAGAATTGTGCAAAGCCGATATCCAATGAGCGCCCTGTCATGCCTGTTTGCAATGATCCTTATCCCGCGAATGCAGGATCGCTGCGCATTGTCGATCGACCTGGCGCATGCTTCACTGGTATGAATGGCCGGGAAATCGTGGACAGGTGGAGAGAGTATCGAGTTTCTGCGGCATTGAAATACTTGCCTGAAGGTTGTCGGAGGTGTCAGGCGAAAAACTTCGGTTGTACGGCCACCGGTGCCTGCTCACGGTAGCGGATCACAGCATCGCCCAAGGCTTCCCTGAGCGGGCCGAGCCAGGGCTCGTAGTTTCTCCACTGGAAGAGACCGTCGTGGAAAATCGGCTGGCGGACTTGTTCTGAGCTCGCAGTGCGGACACTTCGTTTTGTCTTGTAGTACTCGATACAGGCCGGTTCGAAGTCCAGTCGGCAATACTCCAGAATGCGCCGCACATTTCCTTCAAGATCCTCCACCACGTCTTCATAGAAGACTCGCAGGACTCGTCCAGAGAGCACCGCGTCCCAGTGTCGCATCAGGTCGAGATAGGTCCGGTAGTAGCGAGCAATATCTTCCATGCTGTAGGTGAACTCCTGCCCTCTGGCGAACAACTGCTTCAGATTGGCGAAGCAGCAGGCCATGGGCCCGCGACGCACGTCGATAATCTTGGCGTTCGGCAGCATGAGGTGGATGAGCCCGATGTGCCGGAAGTTATTCGGCATTTTGTCTGTAAACCGGGGCCTACCTTTGCGATAGGCTCGCGTGCCGGCCAGGTAGCGCTCTCCGAGACTGCGGAATTCATCCGGCGCAAGTTCGGCGAGCACGCCCGGATAGCGTGGGTCCGGATCGCGTCGGTCCGGATAGCGTGGATCCGGAGAGCGCGGATTGTTGGGCTCCGGCCCGCGCCCCTCCAATTCGAGGACGATTCGCTGGATGTCGGCCAGTTCCTGCGTTCCGTCGACCTGCGAATGGGAGGCGAGAATCTGCTCGATGAGCGTCGATCCGGAGCGGGGCAGTCCAACAATGAAAATTGGATCGGGATCCGGAGCACCGGTACCGGCCCGCCGAGCGAAGAACTGTGCCGTGCACACCTCGATCTGCCAGTGCGTGTTGGTTTCGAAAATCTCTGGATGGTAACGGCTTTCAGCGCGCTTGAGGGCATTGCCGCGCGCGTAAAATTGCCAGGACTGCGCGTAATCTTTCCGATCCTCGTACGCCTTTCCGAGCGCAAAGCACAGATGCGTTCGATCGACGGGGCTGGTGGCGGCTGCGGCCACTGGGGCGTGCATGTGCGCGATCTCGTCATCGGAAAAGCGATAAGTCTTGAGATTCGCCAGGCTCCAGTACGCATCGCCGAAGGCCGATCTGGCGGCGGCCGATGCATGATAGCAGTCGGTGGCCTCGCTCTGCCGTCCGACAGCTTGAAGAGAGTGGCCGAGCAACACGTGCAACTCCGCGGACCCAGGCGACGCAGCGAGCAGCTGGCGATAGAGCGCAATCGACGCCTCGTGATCTCCGAGGCCGGCATGCGCAGCTGCTGACAGAGAAATGCATTCCCTGTTCTCGGGTTCGAGCTTCCGCAGCGTGTTGATCTCCACATGCGCCTGTGGATACTTCTGCCGGTCAATGAGTACCGAGATGTACTCCAGGCGCGCAGCGTGGTAATTCGGCGCTGCCTTGAGGGCCGCTTCCAGCAGCCGTTCCGCGTCATCGAGCGCATCGCGTTGACGCTCGATTCTGGCCAAAAGCCGCACGGCTTCGACATGGTTGCCGCCCTTGAGCACAAATGCCCGCAGTACATTCTCTGCTGCGGACAAGTCTCCGTCCGAAAACAGGCTACCGGCACGTACAACCTCAGGGGGCAGACGTTGCAGTGTGGCAACCTGCTCGGCTGCCGTCGCCCGATTGCTCAGGTCCCCCGTCATGCCATAGATTCGTTCGAGCATCCTCCAACTGTCCGCCAGCGCCGGGTTGAGGTTCACCGCTTGCTGGAAGGAATCGATCGCGCGCGGCGCTTCACGCAGGGTTGCATAGCAATAACCACGCTCCTGGTGCAGGAGGCTGAATCGCGGATGCTGTTGCTCGAGCCGCCGCAACGTGGACAGTGCCTCGGCTATCCGATTCAGGCAGCGCAGGTTGGCGGCGATCAGGTACAGGACATCCCGACTGCCCGGCGCTTCAGGGGCCAGCATTTCCGCCTCCGTGAGGGCTTCGCCGTGGCGGCCCCTCCGGCTGAGCTCGCGGATACGGGCCACCACAGAGTCGAACGGCGAAGATACGGCCGGGCTTGACATGACACTGTGATTGATACTACCGACTCATTTTTGATCTTCGCAAGAAAGCCAGGCAGATTTCATTGCCGATTCACGATTGAGTCAACGGCTTGCGCTATGATTTTTTTCAATCGACGACTCGGTGTCGGTTGCCTCCACTGCTTCGCAATTGCGACTCCCCAACCACACAATCGCAATTTCCAGGCTTTACCCAGGCAAGTTTCAAATCGCACGTTCACAATTCAGGAAATCGCACGTCCGCAAGTTTTGCCGCGCACAAGCGTAATTTCCTGTCCACAAAACCTCTCGCGCAAAAAAGGGGAACTCCATGGCTAATTCCAATCGGCGCACGTTTATGAAGTTGATGGGCTTGACCGCCGCCACGAGCACGATGAGCACCAACATCGCAAAGGCTCTCGCGATTCCGGCCAACAACAGTACACGCTCACTTCGTGACATTGAGCACATCGTCATCCTGATGCAGGAAAACCGCCCATTCGACCATCATTTCGGCACCCTTCGAGGCGTGCGCGGCTTCTCCGATCCGCGCGCGGTCAACATCCATCTCCCCCTCCAGAGCGGCAGTGGCTCCACGCAGGTTCCGGTCTTCTTGCAGCCAGCCGGCGCGACAAATATCGCGGATGGTTTCGCCGTACCACCGGACCACGGCAACCTGGGCGGCCCATCGAACGGGGCGGAAGTGGTTCCACCGTTCCGCGTGAATCCGGAAAGCATCAGCGCCGGTTTGACGAGTCTGGGTCTCACCTATTTCCCCGGGACGGATCACGGTTGGGAGACAACCCAATTCGCTTGGAACCAGGGTCAGTATGACAGCTGGGCGAGCCAAAAGGGCCCCATTGCGATGTCCTACATGACGCGCGTTGACATCCCCTACCACTACGCTCTGGCCGATGCCTTCACGGTCGGAGACGCCTACCACCACTCGATCATGGGACCGACGAGCCCCAACCGCTATTACCTCTGGACCGGCTGCGTCGGCAACGTGAGCAACCTGGGCAGCGGGGGCACCGACGGCCACGGCGCCGGACCGGTCACCGCCAACGGACTCAGTGTGAACAATGCGTCCTTTGTCTGGCAGACCTTCCCCGAGGTGCTGCAGGATGCCGGCATAAGCTGGAAGGTATACCAGGACCTCGCCGGAACCACCTTCACACCGGATTTCGGAGACGGGACGGGCAATTCCTTCGCCGGCAACTTCACTGATAACCCGTTGCTTTACTTCAACCAGTATGCCACTGCCGCCTCCGATTCCCCACTGTTTCAGCGTGGATGCACGGGCACCGACATCATCAACACCATCCCCAGTGCCTCCGCGCCCGCGCAGGACTGGCTGGCCTGGCAGGAATCGCTCTTCGCGGAGTTCCGCAGCGACGTGCAAAGCGGAAATCTGCCCCAGGTCTCCTGGATCGTGGCGCCGGCCGGTTACTCGGAACATCCGGATTTCCCGATCAACTACGGCGCCTGGTATATCTCCCAGATCCTCGAGACCCTGGTCTCCAACCCCGAGGTGTTCAGCAAGACCGCCTTCATCATCAACTTCGACGAGGCCGACGGCAGCTTCGACCACGTCGTTCCGCCGACACCACCGCAAACGCCGGCCAATGGAGCCTCGACGGTCAGTATCGAGAATGAGATCATAACGGACTCGGTCCCCACCGGCCCGAGCGGCCTCGGTCCGCGCGTGCCGTTCATCGTCATCTCGCCCTGGACCAAAGGAGGCTACGTCAATTCCCAGATCTTCGACCACACGTCGGTGATCCAGTTCATGGAGAAGCGCTTCGGAGTCTTCGAGAAAAATATCTCCCCTTGGCGCCGTGCGGTCACAGGCGACCTGACGTCGGTCTTCAACTTTATCAATCCGAATGACGCACCCGTCAGCCTGCCGAGCACCGAGGGTTTTCTGCCGCCGATCGAACAGCTGGCAGGCGGAAGCGTCAATACCTTTACTCCGACCCTGGAGAACGTGATCCTCGGCGTCCCCACACAGGAAAAAGGCATTCGCCCGGCGCGTTCCTTGCCCTATGAGTTGAATGTTCACGCCACCGTTAATTCCTCTGGCAGCAGCGTAGGCTTACAGTTTCTCAACACAGGTGCGGCGGGCGTAGTGTTTCAGGTACGTTCCGCCAACCCCGCGGATCTGGTACGCAATTACACCGTGGAACCCCGCAAGAGCCTTGCCGGAACGTGGAGCGAGGCATCGACCTATAATCTGTCGGTGTATGGCCCCAACGGCTTCGCTCGTTATTTCAATGGCAGCTTCGGTTCGGGCGCCGCAGAACTCGACGTTCAGTCCAGTTATTCGACCCGGGGCTCTGGCTCAATCAGCTTAACAATCCGCAATGTCGCCGCCCATTTGGCCGAAGTGATCGTGCTCGATGCCTATACGGGCTCCTCCACCTCGGAGCATCTTGACCCTGGCCAGGAATTCGAAAAGGGGTTTGCTCTGGATGGGTTCTACGGCTGGTACGACCTGATTGTCACAGTTGCCGGAGACCCGACTTTCAAGTATCGGCTCGCTGGTCACGTGGAAAACGGAGAAGACAGCTTCTCGGATCCGGCTATGGGAGGTCTCGTCACCCTTCAGGACTGATGGGAAGCCGGTTGTGGCGTATCTGTCCCCAACCGGCGACACCCTCGCAAGAGGTGGACGTGCAAGAATTCTTCCCGTGGTTGCCCGTAGGCGATATTGAATACCTACGAAGCTAGCCGACCCCATCTGTTCAAGGAGTCGACAGACCGGGAATTCGAGTGGATTTGCCCCCTTTTAGCAAATACGGGTTTTCGAGCGAGTGCTCGTGGCGATCGCTCACTGTTGTCAGCGTTCCCATCTAGGGGGTCTGTGTTCCACCGCCACCGCCGCATCCAGCCAGGGCATCGAGGTCATTGTCAACACACGGGCTACACCGGCGCTCGAAGACATCCATGACGCAGCTTTGAATCTCGATCCATCATTTTTCCCTGTTGCTTGCCTGCCTATCGCCCTATTTCGATTCCCCGCTCGTGCCAAGCGCTGCATGCGGCCATCCATCGCTCCACGTAAGTGTGGAAATCTGCAAAGCGGGCTTTCCGGTGATCGCGTCATAGGCATGGAAGACCAGAATGTCCCCCTCTGGCCGTTGCAACACCGATTCGCCGCCCGGCCCGAGCCAGCGGCTGTTTGGGCCAAGCAGTTGCGTCCCTCCGCCCTGCATCATCTGTTTTCCTTCGGCATCGACATAGGGTCCGGTCACGTGCTTTGACCGCCCCACCATGGTGCGATATGTGCTCTTAATGCCGCGGCAGCACAAATCGAATGAAACGAACAGGTAGTAGTAATCCCCATGCCGCACAATGAACGGCGCTTCAATCGCCTGCCAGTTCGCCGGCAACCCCGGCTTGGCAGCCTCAGGATTGTCAGGCTTAGCGCGCGCCGCAATCGAATAGAGCTTCGTATCCCCGCCCGATGTCTTGCCTGTCTCCGCATCGATGCGCCGCATCTTGATCCCGCTCCAAAAGCTGCCGAAGCTCAGCCACGGCTGCCCTTTGGTATCGAACACAATATTCGGATCAATCGCATTGAAGTCATCGTCTCTGGTCGACTTCAGCACCAGTCCTTCGTCCTTCCAGTGATACTTCGGGCTCTCGGGATCGAGCGTGTCATTGGTCGCCAGCGCAATGCCCGACGTATTCACTCCAAACGCCGAGTATGCATAGTAAAGGTGATACTTGCCTTGAAAGTAACTGATGTCCGGCGCCCACAATGCTTTGGTGGTCGGGCTCGCTTCCTGAATCCAGTCCGGAATCTTGTCGAATACATGTCCGCACATCCTCCAAGCCTGCAGATCCGTCGAGCAGCGAATCGGAAACTGCCCTTCAGATGGCTTCGAAGTGGTCGCGAATACATAATAGGTATTGCCCTGATGTCCGATCGAAGGATCGTGCGTGATAGGGTAGTCGCCGTTCAAAATCAGGGCTTGAGGCTCCTGTGAAACCAACGGCGCGGCAACCAGGAGTGCAATTGCGGCGGATAAAAAAACACGAAAACGCATGAGGACTCTCTCTCTGAAGTTGAAGTGCCTTGTGCTCCAAACAGCCCCGCCAGGCCGAGCGCTCAGACAGGCACGAAGCCTGTCAAAGCACGTCGTGCCTGGCCGCGCCCGAAACAGCGGATCAGTATGTAATTCTCATCGTGAACTGAACATTTCTTGGTCCCAGCAAAGTGGATGAAATCTGGCCGAAACTATCGTCCTCGATGCCGGAATCCGGTTTGTTGAACGAGTGCCTGTTGAACGCGTCAAACAATTCACCGCGAAAATTCAGCCTGATCCTTTCCGTGAATGGGATTTCCTTGTTGATGGCGAAGTCCTCGTCGTAATACGCGAAGCCTCGAATATCCGCCGAGTTGCGCGGCATGTTGCCAAACACGTACGGAATATTCGGCCCTGGGCTGGGATTGGGATCCACAAATGCGCTGCAGTTCCAATAGCCGGTTGTACAGGCTCCGGAACCGGTGCCGAAGTTGCCCGAATTGCTAAAGGTGAACGGGTTGAATGCGCCGGCCCGTCTCACCGGTTGGCCCGCCACCTGATTCGGCCGGATGCCGTTGTCAAAGCCCGGGATGGCTCTGGCTCCGAAGAAGCTGATGGGCTGCCCGCCCAGATACCGCTGCACTCCGCTCACGCGCCAGTTGGAAATCACCGCGCTCACCGGCTTCGGTGTGTTGGCCAGCAACGCTTTGCCTTTGCCAACCGGCAGCTCATAGAGGTAACTGACAACAAAGTTGTTGGGAATGTCCTCGTTACTGACCGCTTTCTCGGCCTTGTGATCATACGGATTTTGTGTTCCGCCCTGGTTCTGCAGCGTGCTGTAGTAGGGCTGGATCGCGTCGGCATCCGTCAACGTTTTTGAAAACGTGTAGGAAGCCAGCACATTCAGCCCGTTGTGGAAGCGCCGTTCCAGCTTGGCGGTCAGAGCGTCGTAACTGGCCTGACCTACGTTCTGCAGGTAGCTGTCTTCGTTGATGTACCCATACTGCGGAAATGGACGAAGCGCCTGCTCGACCGGCTCCGCAGCTCCCCACTCGCTGATGAAGTTCGCATAGGGCGCTGCGACGCCCGGCGGAGGCGCTGATATTGGATTGTAGAGATTGGTGCCCAGGCTCAGGTCGGCAAGCGGCATGTCATTTGGATAATCGATCAGCCCGTGCAGCCGTACCGAGTGCATTCCCAGATAACCCAGCGATGCGAAGGTTGTTGGATTCAGCTGGTATTGCGTCTCCATGGTCCATGTTTCCACCATGGCGGGGCGGCCGAATTGCACGCCCACATGATCCACTCCCTGCGTATTCAGCTGCGTTGGATCGAGATCCGGCGTCGAAGGCAGCACCGGAAGCCCGGCATCCACCAGCGGGCCGGACAACGGATCCGCGGTGAAGAGAGTTGAATTGGCGGTAAATCCCTGCACCGTTCCCTGGCCTACGTCGGCGTAAACCAACGGACCGTAATAGATGCCGCCATTCGCGCGAACCACCAGTCTCTGGCCAAAGATTCCTGGATTCCACGCAAATCCGATGCGCGGCTCAAAGTCCTTGTGATACACGTTGGCCCACGTTTCGTTCTTGCTTCCGTTGCGGCCCGCTCCCTGGCCGGCAAACACCAGCGCGCCCGGAATGCCGTTGGCTGCCGAGTTGGGGGCTGTCTCGTCCAAGATCGCCGTGTCTCCGTCCGCCTCATGTCGCGGCGTGTCGTAGCTCCAGCGAAAACCAAGGTTGAGGGTCAGGTTAGGGCGAAGTTTCCAGTCGTCCTGCGCGAACAGCGCTCCGTAATGAGCCAGCCAGCGCGGCGCATGAATCTGGTTCAGCGCATTTGCCGTGCCCGACAGGCCAATCAGGAATGCGGCAAATGAATTACCGTCTTGACCCAGAAACGTTGTGTCTGACGCCGTCTGGTTGTCGTAGAACGTAAAACAGCCTGACGTGCCGCTGCACGTGCCGCCGATTTTGCTGACGAAAGAGAACTGGTGATACTGGTCCTCGCCTCCGAACTTGAAGCTGTGGTTGCCATGCTGCCAATGCACAATGTCATTGATCGCGATGGTATTGTCCACATCCTGTGCATCGTCGTTTTCACCGAACCCCGGATACGGGCTTCCGACAAACACGAACCCCGGGAACACCGGCCCGGAGCCGTTCGCAATGCCCAGCGTGGCGTCCCAGTTCGGATTCAAATTCACCGCGCGGGACTGATTGTAATTGTTCGAACGGTTGCTGCCGAAGGTCAGCGAGTTGACCAAGTTCGGCGATGCAATCCAGTCCCAGCCCAGGCGGAACAGCTTGCCAAGCTGGTTTACCTGTCCTCCACCGCTGCTGGTCAACGGCTCCGGCAGATTCAAACTGTTTCCCTGATCGGTGTTCTCGCGCGAGCTGAAAAAGCCCCACACCTTGTGATTCGCGTTGATGTTCTGGTCGATGCGGAAGCTGTAGACCGTCTGGCTGATCGAGTCCAGGCTGTCAAAGACAAAGTTGTTGGTGCCGCTGCCGGAAAGATTCGGCGACGGCATATATTTCAACACCGCTTTGGCCACCGCGCTCTCGCGCGCAATTGGAATCTGATTGTTGGGAAACGGCGTATTGCGGCATTGATTTGTTTCGAAGTTTGGATCGAAGATTTCGCCGAAGTAAAGCTGCGCATTGCAAGCATCCGTTCCGCCCGGAATGGGTGCACCCAGTGTCGACGAAAAGTCGAAGTACTGCCCGTTGCTTCCCAACTCTGCAGGCGTTGGAATGAGGCTGGTGATCGCCGCACCCGTCGAGTAGCGTAGTTGCTCCCAGCCGAAGAAGAAAAACGTCTTGTCTGTGCCGTTATACAGGTGCGGAATGCGCACCGGACCACCCAGGCTGCCGCCGAAATCGTTCTTCGTGTCCGGCGGCCTTTGAAGAGCGTCGCGTGTGGCCACTTCCGACTCCGGCGTCTCCGCCAGATAACCGTTGTTGAACCAGTTGTTCGCATCGAGCGCCGCGTTTTTGTAGATGTCGAACAGCGCGCCGTGATAGCTGTTGGTGCCGCTTTTGGTGTTGAAGTTCGCCAAGCCGCCCGTTGTCCTGCCCAGCTCCGCCGGCAATCCCGAAAGGGTGATGTGGAACTCGTTCACCGCCTCGACCGAAGGCGCCACAATGTCAAAAGATCCAGATCCGTTTTCCATCCGATTGGTCGTAATGCCGTCGACAAGATAGTCGGTTCCTTCTTCCTGGCCGCCATTGATCTTGGTCATCTGGAATGACGAACCTCCCGAAGACGTGCCCGGTCCCACTGTGCCGGGGGCCAGAAACTCGATTGAGGAAAGCGAGCGCAGGTTGCCCGAGACCTGAAGCGGAAGATCCGCCACCTGTTCGGTGGAAATGTTCACGTCAATATCCGAGGTCTCCTTTTCCAGCGTCGCCGTCCCGCCCGTCACGCTTACCACCTCGGTACTTGAGCCAACGGCCAGAGAAGCATCCTGCGTGGAACTCGAGCCAACCGCAATCAGGATGTCGGTGAAGACCGCATTCTTGAATCCGGCCGCGGTCACATTCAATCGGTAGGTGCCGGGACGAACCGAAGGCAAAGTATAGTGGCCGGTCGAGTTGGTGACGGTGGAATAGGTTGTCCCCGTGGCTTTCTCCTTGGCCGTCACCGCGGCCCCAGGTACCACTTTTCCTGCCGGATCGGTAACCACGCCGCTGATCGACCCGGTGTCGAGCTGGGCCAGGGCCGGCGTTGCAAATCCCAAGACCATCACCTTCAGCGCCAGGCACGCAGCAAGAGATGGAAGACCGGATCGCACGGCGTCAAAGCACCTTCTGATGCGTCCCCTGATTGTTGAGCTATGAACCATATGTCTGCCTCCTGAGCAAACGCTTTCCAGAATTCAGTTTTCTACCCCAGTCGCTTGTTCTATGCCGCTCCTCTTGTGGTTCCGTTCCTCCTGGCCGAAGGGCGCAAATCGCTGGTCGGGCGGCTGCCGCACCATGCGAAAAACTCAATTTGTCTGTTGGTCGCCTTTGATCGCCGAGGCATCCTGATCGTCCACCGGAAGCTCGCTCCTCTTGCGCACCAGTTGCGCGGCCTTCGAGTCCTGCCGCTGCTTCCCCTCTGCCCGCATGCGCTGAAAATTCTCCAGCGCCGCCTGTGCCTCGTCGGCCTTGTGCAGTTTGCGATAGACCTGTGAGAGCTTGTAGTACGAAGTCATTGCGCGGTCGCCCTTGGGATCGGCCGCAATCGCCGCCTGAAACTCGCCGATCGCGTCCTCATCCTTGCTGGTGACCATCAACCCGACGCCCAGGTAGTAGTGCGCATCGGTCAAGGAAGGATCCAAATGCAGTGCAACGCGCAGCAGCTCAATCCCCTCTTGTGCGCCTTGGTCCTGCTGGACCAGCAGACTGCCCAGCTTGTACATCGCAGTCGCCGCATTGGGGTCCACATGCAGTTCTTCCCGATACGCCTCGGCCGCTCGGTCAAGATGCCCGGCGACCCAATTCTCGTCTCCCAGCTCCTCATGCAGCCCCGGCTGCCGCGGAGCCATCCTTATCGCGAGCTCAAACTCACCGATCGCGTCCTGGTTGCGATACCCCTGGGCATACGCCTCGCCCAGCACCTGGTGCACGCGCACCGAATCGTGATCCTGCTTGAACATCGCGTCATAGGACGCGTTGGCCATCAACAGATAAGCGCGCCCGCGGTGGTAGAGAATGTCTACATCCGACGGATCCAGTGCATATGCCTTTTCGAGCGGCGCAATCGCCGCCTGCGGATCATCCTCGGCCAACCTGCAAACCCCCAGCCACATAAATGCCTTGGCGCTGTTCGGATCCAGACGGGTCTCTTCCACGAGCCGCGTTTCGGCCTCTTTGAACCGGTTCTGCCGGTAGGCAATCGTACCCAGGAAGAGATTGGCGCCGCGCAGCCCGGGTTTCAGGCGTACGGCTTTTTCCAGGCTGGCTCGCGCCGCATCAAGCTGTCCGGCCTGCTCCTCGGCCAGCCCCAGGTCGAAATACCCCTCCGCGAATGCCGGCGCCGCCTTGGTCACCAGCGCGTACGCCGCTGCTGCCTCGGCAAAGTTTCCCGCCTTCATTTGTGCAGCACCCTGCCGCATCGCCTCGCTCACGCTCGCCGCCTGCTCGGTCTGCGCCCTTCCGTAAACTGCCAACCCCAGAACCGGCACAAGGACCAGAAGTGAGAATCCATTCAGACTTGCTATCCATCTCTGGCTGCTCATTCGTCCCTCCTCTCTGGTCATTATGGCGTCACCTTGCGGCTCAAGAAGCGCCCGGATGCGATCCGGTCACGAACCCACCGGGAGTTGGCATTTACAATTCGGAAAGCGTTTTCTGGTTCGGCCCAAGATCCAGCCCAGCCCTGAATCTCCGCGATTCCAACATTGTGAAATCGACCTGTGCAACGCTATTAACGGCTTGGTGGGACGTTTGTTGAGTCAAATGCTTATCCTGCATCGCTTTGCATCTGTTTCATCGGGCCACGTTAGGTCCCAAAATCCGCGTTTGTTGGCCGATTCTGCCGTCCGATTGAAGCAGTGCTATAGTGAGGCATCGCAGCAAGTCCCCCTGGGCAGTTGAGCGTGCTATGTCGACAGGCCATCCACCCTTGACGAGGGAACCGGCGGTACCCAATCCGGAGCAGATCGGACTGATCAGGCTTCACCTGAAGCAGGTGCTGGTGAGCCACGCCTTCGCCGGCAGCAAGCGAACTCAGGACTTCCTTGAACTGATCGTCACCCACGCACTCGAAGGGGAATTCGACCAGCTCCGCGAACGCATGATCGGCGCCGAAATGTTCGGTCGCCCCGTCGGCTATGACACCGGGAGCGACTCCGTGGTCCGCGTCAAAGCCACCGACGTCCGCAAAAAGCTCGCCCAGTTTTACGCCGAAGCAAAGGAAGAACCAGCCGTCCGCATCGAACTTCCCAGCGGTTCGTACGTGCCGAGATTCCATTTCGACCTGCATCCCACCGCGGACGGGATATCAGTCAAGTCTCGCGGCTCGGCCTCAGAATCTGCACCTGCCTATGCCGAGATCCCGACCCGGCCCGGCTCGCCTGCCAGCGTAGTCGAAGTCCCCAGAGGTCCGCGCCCGCTGCGCCTCCTGGCGGCGATCGCCGTCACTGTCCTGATCCTGGCCACCGCCGGATTCGCCGCATACGAAAAATGGTTCAACGCGCCACACTCCGGGATCCGCTCCATTGCCATTCTGCCGCTCAAAAACCTCTCCGGCGATCCCGCCCAGGAGTACTTTGCCGACGGCATGACCGAAGAGCTGATCAATGATTTGGGCCAGGTTTCTACCCTGCGTGTCATTTCGCTCACCTCTTCGATGAGTTATAAAGGCACACACAAAAACCTGCCGGAAATTGCCCGCGAACTCGCCGTCGATGGCGTCGTCGAAGGCGGCGTTTTGCGCGCCGGAAACCAGGTACAAATCAGCGCCCAGCTCATTGACGCCCGCAGCGACCGCCCCATCTGGGCCCGCACCTATCAGCGCGACTTCACCAGCGGCCTCGCCTGGCAGGGAGAAGTCGCCCAGGCCATTGCCGACGAGATCAGCACCAACGTCACCCCGCAGGAGCAGGCTCGGCTGGCCCGCAATCGCCCCATCGATCCGGCAGCGCAGGATCTCTACCTGCATGGCCTGCTTCAACTCGATGCCGACGATTGCCGCAGCGCCGTTGACTTCTTCGACAAGGCCATCGAAAAAAATCCCAAATATGCCCAGGCCCATGCCGCGCTGGCCAACTGCTACGGCCGCATGGGTGAATCCGGCCGCATGCCCTACCAGGAGGCTTTTTCCAGGCAAAAATCCGAAGCAACCCAGGCAATCGAGCTTGACGATTCGCTCCCCGAAGGCCACGTCGAACTGGCCAACACCGCCATGACCCTCAACTGGGACTGGGCCACCGCCCAAACCGAATTTCATCGCGCCCTGGAACTGAATCCGAACTCGTCATCGATCCACGAAAAGTATGCCTTCTACCTGGTCCGCACCGGCCATCTGCCCGAAGCCCTCGCCGAAGTCGAGCGCGGCGTCGACCTCGATCCTGTCTCCTGGCATTCGTTCCACTCCGAAGGCTTCATCTATTACTTCTCGCGTCAGTACGACCAGGCGCTTTCGCTCATCCTGCGTGTGCGCGCGCTCGAGATCAAGCCGCCCGACTGGAGCTTTCTGCTGGGCGATGTCTACGCGGAAAAGGGCCGCTACACGGACTCCATCGCCGAGTTCATCAAGTCGGGAAACGGCCCCGACTCTGTCGGCCACCTCGGCAACGCCTACGCCCGCGCCGGCCAACCTACCGCCGCTCAAAAAACCATCGACCAATTGCAGAAGGATGTCGAACAGATTGGTGTCGGTCGATACGAGATCGCCCTCGTCTACGCCGGTCTAGGCAAAAAGCAGGAAGCCTTCAAATGGCTCGAAGACGCCTGGGCCGCACACGACGTCGGCCTGCTCTACCTCAAGATCGATCCCTGCCTCGATCCGCTGCGTTCGGATCCGCGTTTCGATGACCTGGTCCGCCGCGTCGGTCTTTCGAGATAGGCAAGGAATCGTTCCGCCTCACGATTCCCATACCCTGAGCTGTCCCTGATGAGGGAAAGCTTCTTTCACTTGCATCCGGACTTTACCTACTCAGAGTTTTCCGAATCCTGCCGCGGCTCAAAACACCGCACGCCAATCGTCATCGGGGAATGAACTCTCGGCATCGATCGGGAGCAGATCCGTCATTGTTGTTTTTATAAATCCCATGACTCAGCACCGGACTGGGGCCCCCGTCTTGAACGCGTTCCGGGTTATCGCGATTGCAGCCCTGACGCTCAGTATTGCTTGGATGAGCTTCAAGTCTGCGTCGGCCTCAGGGAAAGGCATTCCGGGGAATCCGACCAGAAGGCTATCCGCGATGTGAAAAGTCTGATCCTCGTTCGCCATTCCTGGAACTCTCTACACTCGACATTCAGGCGGCGCTATCCAGGAGGTCAACAGACGATTGTTGCTGGAGGATTCCTGCTCACGCATTACAACCGCAAAGGGAATTACGATTGCGAATGCTTCGATGTTGGCATCTAAACTTTGAGCCTGTGGCACCTGCCGTCGGATTGATATCATGATGAAGACAATTCTTCTCTTCTACGCGCTTACGCTTGCCTACCTAGCAGCGCTGGCACCTGCCCAGGGCCTCTACTCCGGATTCGACAGGAACGACTATCCGGGAGATGCGACGATGATTTCACTGCGCAAGACATTCCAGTACACAAGCTACTGGCTCAATAAGCCTCCCGGCGCGAATCGCAATTCCTGGGCGGGGAAAAGATCATTCATTCAACAGCAAGGTTTTGGCTTCTTGGTCCTCTTCAACGGCAGGCTCAGCACTGAGCTTGTGGGCAAAGACGCAACCTCGCTTGGCCGTTCTGATGGGAATGCCGCTGTTGATGCCGCGCTTCAGGAAGGATTTCAGGGCAACATTCGTATCTTCCTTGATCAAGAGGAGGGCGGTAGGCTTCTTCGAGAGCAAGGCGAATATATCTTGTCCTGGATCTACGCCGTGAATCAACGAGGTGCCCGTGCTGGCGTATATTGCTCGGGCATTGATGTGCCCGACGGAAGCAGCAGGATCAATACAGCTGAGGATATTGAAAAGCTAGTATCGGCCGGGGCAAAACCATCGCAGCAGGCCTCAACCAATGAACTTCGATTCTGGGTCGCCAACGACCAATGCCCGCCAGCTCCCGGATGCACGCGAACAAATCTACCGCCTTCTCTCGGCGCCCGTTTGCATGAGCCCGAACGTATCGAGGTCTGGCAATATGCTCTATCTCCGCGCAGAACTCAGTTCAGCTCAAGCTGCCCCAGGAATGCTGCCGGGGACGGGAATTGCTACGCACCAGGTCTGCCGCAGAACTCGACCACATTCATTGATTTGGACGTATCCAATTCACCGGATCCATCCGAGACCCCATGATCTGCATTGTTTCTGCCAGCCTTTGTACAGAGGCTCGTCAACAAACTTCGCGAGGTGGTCTCCGCCCCGGTGAAGGATCAGTTCGGTCGCGCGGCCCCTGGGCATCGGACATGAAGGCAACCTGTCGGTCGCCCTCATTGAGACGTTCGCCAGAGTATTTGCCTCGCTATGCCGTCTCCGGAATTGAATTTCGCAACACCCTCCTGCACCTGACCGCCTGCCTCTATTTGCACCGGAGCCAGATTGTCCAGGTTCTCGCATGCCGCTCGCATTCGTCCAACCTGCTTTGGCTGAAAAAGGTGGGCCGTCCATCGGCCGGCCCACCAGTATCGGACATCGGCTTATCTACTGGACTGCCTGTACGACGCTATCGATGAACGGCACACCATTCGGCGTCCCCAGCCCAGTCACGTTATCCCAGCCGGGGCCTGTGGCTAACGACGAGTCTGTCCCGAACGTTAACACATCCCAGCTCGTATCGCCGCTTTGGAACAAGGCACTGATAAACAGTCTTGTGTTTTGCTCCGGTTGTCCCAGAAACGCCGCGCTTTCAAAGGTCGGAGCATGTGGTGGATCCAGGACAACTCCGGTCACGTCAAGCAACGTAGAAATGGGATTCAGATTGACATCTGTAATCGCATTCCCCGGCAACTCGTACAGGACTGGCGCCGCTTGCCCTATCGGTCCTCCTCCAGCCGCCTGATTCGCGATCGCCCAGAAAGCGGAGAACATGGGACAGGAAAGGCTGGTTCCGCCAAACAGCTCCACGAACGTCCCGTCAGCCGGATTACCGTCCGGCGAGACGATGATTTCGTTGCCGGTCTGCGGATCCGCATTCATCGCAATATCCGGCTCCAGGCGGAACTTACCCGGCAAGCGCTTTTGGAATGCGGGTTTGGGGTAAACAGTACTCGTTCCTCCGCTGGCTCCCTCGAGGAAGCCGCCGAGAACCGGGGGGAGAATCGGAGGGTTCGGCGAAACCCCGGCAATCTCCGCCACGTTCAGACCCCATCCAGTCTGCAATTCGATGTTGTTGTTCGTGTTCAGGAAAGTACTGGTGCCTCCGACCCCGGTCGCAAACGGAGAATCGGCATTTGCCCCCGGGGATACCGCGTCAATGCCAAAGCTTTGATCAAGCGCAAGGTTGTCGCCGGTGTCGCCGGAGGAAACATTGTGCGCAATCCCTAAAGCCGCCGCGAGCTCTGAAATGCTGTTCTCGACCACGAGCTCGGCCGGGTCTTCGTCCTCGAGTACGATCTCCGACATTCCGAAGCTATTGGAGAGCACGTTGCCAAATTGACTCTCGACCGCAGCAAAATTTGTAAGATCGAGGTTAGCAAACGAATTGTCTGGAGAAAGCACTAGCACGATATTGGCGCCCGGCGCAATCGCGTGCGCCCATTCAACATCGAGCGTCGTTTCGAACTGCCAGTTTCCGCTGATACACCCGTTGGTTGCGGTACACGTAACGGGACCAAGGGGGGTAACGATTTTGAAGTTCGACGATGTGAGCGCAGGCAGATTGTTCAGTTGCGAGAACAGGTTTGCGTCGCTCACGATGCTATTGGACCCGAAGGCATCGACGATGACGATAGTTTGGCCACTCCCGTCCAGGCCTTTCTTGTAGACATTGGTCAGGCCGTAGGCTTGTTGTATTTCCGCCGCATCGTATCCGCAGGGCGGCAGATCGGGCGCGCTGGTGTTGGTGATGTTCGCTCCATAGCGATTCCCGAAATAGGTCGCCTCCGGAAAATTCCCTCCCGTCTTGAAGGTCTGCAACTCGGCCGGGCGGAGGCACTGAGCGCTGAAGAAAAGTCCATCGGCACCCGCGGCCGAAGGCAAAACCCCTGCAAAAGGCTTTTTGGTCGCAGGATTCATGGCGGGCTGTACATTGGCTTGATATTGCAGATCGCTCAACCCCTGCACCGACCCTATGAGCGCAGCTGCGGGTCCTGTAACGGAAGGTGCAGACGCGGTGACGCGGTGCATCGTTCCGCTTACCATCATGCGGTTAATCTTGGTGTTGAACGCCGTTTGCGCATCCCCAACACTGCCCTGTGCCACAACGAAAAGGTTGTGCGCCCCGGTCGAGGTTACCTGCATGTTGTGGCCGGCCAGAAAATTGCGCACGACACCAACCTGATTGCTCGTCGGCGCGAACTGGTCATTGATCTGCTCCATCGTGAAAAATTTGTGATAGTTTGACGAACTCTTGTCATACATTTGCTCGACCATGCTGTCCAGAGCTGCTTTGTTGTTCGGGTTCAGCCAAACAGTCACTGAAATCTGCATGGACTCATTTTCCGGGCTCATATTCGTCGCTTGACCGGCGGGGGCGGCAAATGCCGATCCCGCCATGACCGCGAAAACTCCCAGCGCGGCCAAGGCAAGAAAAAGGCAGGCAGGACGATGGAACCGATGTTGCTGCATTGCAATATCCTCCATGATTGAGTTGTTTCGTTCGGGGGGGCCCTCGTGCGAAAAAGCTTTTGGATAACCTTGCGACCAGATCCGGAACGCCGGACAGTCATGCTGCAGGGTGGCAGAATAGTACTTTTCATGGATAGCAAGGTCAAGAAGCAAGTTGTCATTTCTTTGTAATGCAAGAAAACCTCCGCAAATACCCGATTGACAAGCATCGCAACAGAAATGCCACGATAATGCCACGATCTCAATCACGCCCGCCCCATGGTGAATGAGGGCGATGTCACGTGGGTCTATCGAGCTCTTAAACTCTTACGCCCAAAACATAAACACTGGACAGTGCCAAGTTCGCACGCATTTGAGGCGGCCCACTGTTGAAGAAATTGAGAGTTACCGGGGCCAATGAAGTTGATCGGCAAATATTGCACGGAAGGTCATGCAGCGAAGAGGCGAGAAGTCAGGACAGTATGATACGTGGGAACCACCACGAACTCGACGGCGGTGGATGTGGACTGGGATGGGATGGGATGGAATGGAATGGAATGGAATGGGAGAGACGCGCCTGCTTATCTGCCGAGGGATGCCCCGAGAAGCGTGGCGATCGAATTTAGCATCGAACTCTCAACCGTATTCGACAACCTTTGGTTTCCGATGAGTCGCACTGGCTCCGGACCATCGTGGGGGAGAACTTGGCACGATTCAAAAAATCAGATCTATCCTCTTTTCCCCCGGTTCTGTTCTCTCGATTGCAGGCGCCCTTCGCCGTCGACTTTTTTGCATCACTCAAGAAGTGGAATTGCCGGGCCAAAGGAAACTGCGTTGGTTTTCTGCCCTCAGAATTGAGGAGTCTGCCGGCTTATCAGAAATGCGGGCGGCTCGGCCCTGATGGAAAGCTCCTTTCGCTGATCAGCAGAGGGGAATATCTGTCTGCAGTCCAGATCGTAAGCAGTTGTTCTGCTTCTAAGGTTTTTCGTCGATCATGAACTGCTCAATCCTTCCATCTTCGCGATCGTATTCTGCAATCTGCAACCGGCGTTGTTTGTAGATGATCGTCAGCGCAAAGTGCTTTGTACCGCCACGCAGTTGCGTGGAATCCAGTCTCACTCTCCGGGGTTTACCGAGGGGTGCGAGGCTCTGGCGGATATCGTTGAGCGATTGTTTCGTGAATGTCTTAAGGGCATCGGGAGCAAATTCGCTGCGATCGACGACGCCCTCTGATAGATCCAAAAGCAATCTATGAGCCCTGGTTTCGACCGCATTCTCCGCCGGGAGTGTTGGCGCTTCCGGTGTTGCCGTTGGTCTCGATTCGTCCTGCACATTGGATCGGATCTCGACGACTCCTTGTATCCGCTGGGCAAGTTCGTTGGTGGCATCGGAATACTCTGCATTCGTCAAGATGATCACCGCACTTCCGGAGTCCGGAAGCAGGAAGTTGTTCGACCGAAAGCCCGAGATCTCGCCGGGATGGTGCAACAGCAAATGTTGTTTACC
>DATDLS010000077.1:0-27474 GCA_036519195.1 Occallatibacter sp.
GTAAACAGTGGTTGCCACTGCCTCCACCTAACTCATCGCCGGATCGTTATCTCCGGCATCCGAGCCTGATCTGCACACCGACCCACCATCTATCCTGTTGTAAATTCGCGTGATAGTCGAAAATCTAAAAGAGCCGCACCCTTCCGGATTCGCGGAGAACCTTCACGCTCGAGCGCCGATGCTGAAGTGAAATTCATCTGGAGGCTGACGAAAAAAAGTGAATTGGCTCGCGTAGTCAGAAATTGGTCGGGGCGTGACAGCTCAGCCCAGGGTTCGGCTTCGATTCAGGTTCCAGTATAGAAAGACATTCCGTACGGAAACCATGCTGCAGCGGCAAAGCTCGAGAACCCAAACCAGGCCACGAAGACCGCATAGCTCAGGGAAACAACCATGAGGATGGACAGAAACTTGTAGGGCCGTATTGCATTGCGAATGACAGATCCCATTCCCAACATATAGATGAAAAACAGATAGAGGCAAACTCGATCAGCCAGCGTAGATAAAAATACGCTCAAGACGGAAAGCAATCCAAGAGCAACTGTACCTCGAAATATGATTCGTCGCAGTTCCGTCTCCTGCGTCCACTTGATCTTCTGATTGAAGATAATGAGCAGTGCAAAGGCGATCAGCAGGATACGAGTCCAGACACCATGCGACTGCATGGACGGATCGTTGTTCAGGTAATTCGCATATCTGCGGCTTGTTAACAGTGGAATCAGAAGAGGCGATACGGCTAAAAATGCCAGCAGCACAACCGCAGTTCGTTTGAAGTTTTTGATCCACCACATCACGATCAGAAAGATCGCTGAGTAATGGAACAATGCGGCCAGACACGCGAATAGGTAGAACATCCGTTCTCTTTTGTGGCGCAAATATCCAACCGCGTTCAGTGCCAGACCTACTGAGACCGACTGCCTGGTGTAGCCCATGCCAACGACAAACAAAAGATAAGGGGTGGCGACAAAGAGCAGCAGGTTGCTGTCCATCTCCACGAGGCGCGAGAAATTGAACAAACAAGCGAGCGAGATGGTGGCGCAGATCAGGTTGACCAGATGAATATCGCCGCCAACCAGATAGACCAGGCGATTGCATAATCCGTACAGCGGTTCCACGATGATAAAGGTGGTAACCAGGGGCAGCTTCTCAAGCGCTGTGAAGATGGCCTTGTAGGACTCCCAATCAGCGCCGACCTGGTCGCGCAACCCGATAAAGAGACACATCATACTGTATCCCAGCAAAGAGATTCCAGGTCGAACCACGCGCAGTCGATGCGGCAAAAACAAGGAGCACATGGCCAGAGCACAAATGAACGTCAACATGGCCAGGTAAACAATCATCGTCTTTGATTTCCATCCGCGGGAATGATCTTCCCATTCAACCCGAGCCGATACTTGGGTGCGAAAGGCTCAGTTCAAGGGAGTGCGTATCCGAGCAAAGCGCCTACGCCTGTAGCTGCGCTTGTGCCGGAGTTGGCGCTAGCACCGGCGACCTGACATGTTGCGTCGTTGCTCACATATGCGACGGCTGCAGCATTACTGCAATTATAAAGCGCTACCAAGCTGATTCCGGACTGGGGCGCAGAATACACATAGCCATCGACACCCAAAAGCAGGCTGCCGCCACAGGTGCTGTCGGTGGAAATAAAATAGCCAGTGTTCCCGCTTTTGCAGGTATAGAGAGCAACATTTGCGCCTGACTGCGGACCCAGGTAAAGATGGCCAAGAACTGATTGAAGAGTGAAGCCCGCCGTCGGATCGGTATAGCCGGTGGTAACTTCGGCCGAAGAGCCGTTGCTGTAACTATTCAAAGGCACCTGCGTATTGCTGGGAATCCATTGTTCAGACCCGATATCCCAATTGGGCGGAGCGCCGGACAAACCCGCCTGGGCGGGAGTTGCATTCCACCGAGGAGCAGGGTTGGAGATGGATGTATAGATCTGAATCGTTGGATACGGTCCCACATTTAGATTCCCGAATTGATCGCGAAGAAACCCGCCAATGAAGTTTGCTTCGTGGCCGGTCAGATTCGTGTCGAACGACTCTACTAGCTGCCACGGGGTGGCGCCGGAAAGAAGAGAATTATTCGGTATGCGATAGAGCGCAACTCCCGGTTGCCCCAGTTCCAGGACACCGCCGGTGGTTGACGGGTTGCGACGGGCCTGATTGTAAGCTGCATACCAGTATCCAGTTTCCAAGTCGTAGGCCATATCGCCCCAGGTTCCGTCGAGTGCGTTTAGATTCATGCCGTTGGTGGTAAGTTCCCCTTCAACGGTGAAGTGAATTCCATCCGTCGATGTCGCTTTGTAATGTGCAGGCGTTCCTTCCAAGTCTTCGTAAAACAGCCAGATTCCTGATTTCCCATCGCTGTTGTAGAGTGCTGGTTGGCCTACGCCGTAGAACTGCTGCGTCGTCGAAACAATGACCGGTTGAGGATACTTTATAAAGTGCTCGCCATCTTTGGAGAAGGCGACACCAATGTTGTTGCTGATGCCTGCTGGAGAGGAAGTGGCCACGTAATACAATGCGTAGGAATATGTATTGCCGTCCCCTAGAGGGTTGGTAAATACCCCTCCAATCACCTTGGGGTTACAGGTGAAGGCTGAATCCCAGGCTCCCGGTGTCTCCGCAAGCACAACGACGGGCACCGAAGTCGACTGGTTTGTCACATCGATTGTAGAATAAAGGATCGTATCCGTGGACTGTGAAGCCAGAACCGGATTTGTTGCTTCGCCGCACCACCAGAACTGCTGCATGTTTCCGATCTGAATCGCCGACGGCGAGTAATCGTATGCTCTCGCCCGACCCAGAAACGCGCCGGACGGTTTGTTGCTGGAAATATAGTTGCAGCCGGTTGCAACCAGCAAAGCGCTCAGCACGGCAACAAAGACTCCTGCCCTGAATCGCTTGTTGTCAAACATCAGCCTACCGTACAGGGCTCTCCCATCAAGCCGATTCATCGGGCATGCTCCCCATACGGATACCTCACTTCAATTGATCAATAGGTACGTGCTTGGCAAAATACTAACATTCCGCGAATCAGTCCCGCAATCGCCGGCAGAACGGTTTGCTAGGGCCGGGAAGAGTCATCGAGGGGGTGCCATTGAGGTCGACCGAGGAGTTCTGTCCGACTGCAACGGTGGAAGAACTTTTGCGTCTATCGAATAATCGGCGTCAGGGGGATAGGTTTTGCGCTGCGGCCTTGATAGGACAACAGATGGATCGTGTTAGAGTGAGACTTATATGGTTTTTTTCAAGTGCTTGAAGGGAGCCGGAGTAAACCGTCGCGGTTTGGTCCCGGATGTTCCCGCACTGCGGCTCTGGCCAGGGTCGCAAATTAGTCTGCTTCTTCTGCTCTGTGCATGGTCCACGACGTCGCTCGCGCAGGGGCAATCGCAAAGCACCATTTTAGGCGCTTCCCAGAGCCCGAGCGCCATCGATTGCACTGATCCCCTGCTGGCCAGCGCCGCCCAATGCACCGGGCAAGCACCGCTCAATCCGGGCTTCAGTTCCACCCCGCCAATCTCACCTACCCCCGATACCGGTGATCAGACAGCTAATCCGACTGACAATAGCTCGACCGTAGATCAATTCGGACGGCCAGTTACAAATCAGAGAACCCAGACCCAGCAACGGCCGTTGCCACCTGAACCGCTGACGGAGTTTCAGCAGTTCGTTGCTTCGACGACCGGACAGGTTCTTCCCATCTTTGGCGCTGATCTGTTTCGCCGCGTGCCCTCCACATTTGCACCGCTTGATTTGACTCCTGTGCCGTCCGATTACATCATCGGCCCGAATGACCAGTTGCGCATCCACGTCTGGGGACAGGTGAACTTTCAGACCACCATTCGCGTGGACCGGGGGGGAGAAATCTTTCTTCCCCAGGTGGGTTCCGTGCATGTGGCAGGCATGCCTTTTTCTGCGCTCGATGCCCACCTGCGCGGCGCCATCGGACGCATTTATCACAACTTCGATCTGACCGTGGACGTCGGCCAGATCCGCGCCGTCCAGGTCTATATGGCGGGCCAGGCGCGTCGCCCTGGCGTTTATACCGTCAGTTCGCTCAGCACACTCGCTGACGCACTTTTCGCCAGCGGCGGCCCCACCGTGCAGGGCTCGTTGCGCGACATCCAAGTGCGCAGGAATGGTGCGATCATCACGGACTTCGATCTCTATGACCTGCTGATTCATGGAGACAAAACCAAGGACGTGAAGCTTCAATCGGAAGACGTGATTTATATTCCCGCGGTTGGTCCGCAGGTGGCCGTAACGGGCAGCGTGCGCAGCCCGGGGATCTACGAAATGCGGCAGGGCGAGACCCTGGCACGCCTACTGGACAGCGCGGGCGGTGCAACGTCGGTCGCTTCCGGAGCGCGCGTCTCGATCGAGCGCATTGAGGAGCACCGCGACCGGCACGCAATGGAAGTGGCCTACGATGCGACCGGATTGGCGACCCCTTTGGCGGACGGTGACCTGGTGCGTGTCTATTCGATTGAACCCGCCTACAGCAAGACCGTCATCCTGCGTGGCAATATTGCCAATCCCGGGCGTTTCGCCTGGCATGCAGGCATGCATGTCAGTGATCTGATTCCCGACAAGGAATCTCTCATCACCAGAAATTATTGGTGGAAGCGGGCGCAACTGGGGCTGCCGGCGCCGGAATTTGAACCATCGTACGGGATGGACAATCTGATGCAACCTGCGGACGGCCATGCGGTCTCTCTGGACCGCTCCATGCAGGACGCCAGAAGTGCGGCGAATCGGTCCAACAATCAGCAAGGGCAGTCCACTGGGATGCCGGGACAATCTGCGGGCCCGAATACCGGTCCGCAATCGCAGCCGCAATCGCAATCGCAGCCGGGAGATCAGACCGACCAGTCTGGAAATCCTTCTGACCAGTCCGGCGGAACGCAGAACGCATTCCCCGATCAACACGCTGCCAGCGCGTCCATCGCCGCGGCGCAGAACTCGCCAAACTCACTCGTGCGACCGAATCAGCGCACGGACGTGAAAGCGCTGGCGCCGGAGATCGACTGGGACTACGCCGTCATTGAGCGCATCAATCGGGAAACGCTGAAGACGGTTCTTATTCCCTTTGAGCTGGGCAAACTGGTCATGCAGCATGATGGCTCACAGGACCTGGCACTGGAAGCGGGCGATGTGGTCTCCATCTTTTCCGGCGCGGACATTCGCTTGCCCCTTGCCCATCAAACAAAGTTCGTCCGGCTCGATGGCGAAATCGCCCACGCCGGCATTTACACCGTCGAGCCCGGCGAGACATTGCGGCAGCTGGTGGAGCGCGCCGGCGGGGTCACGCCCGATGCCTACCTTTACGGCTCGGAGTTTACACGCGAATCAACGCGCATCATCCAGCAGGCCAGAATCGACGAGTATGTGCAGAGCTTGGCGATGCGCATTCAAAGGACAGAACTGGCCAGCGGTGCCGCAAACCAGGCCAATCAACCTGACCTGATTTCAACCCTGCGGCGCATCCGCGCCACGGGACGCGTAGTTCTCCGATTCACTCCAGACAGTAAGTCAACCAAAACCATTCCAGACATTGCCCTTGAAGATGGAGATCGCTTTGTCATCCCTCCGGTGCCTGCCACGGTTAATATTGTGGGCGCTGTCTATGACCAGAACTCCTTCCTCTACACCCGCAATCGAAAGGTTGGAGCTTACCTGCGCATGGCAGGAGGAGCCAACCGCGACGCCGACCGCAAACGCGAGTTTGTTGTGCGCGCCGACGGAGAAGTGGAAAGCCGCGCGCAAATTAGTGGATCTGTCTGGAGCGGGAGCGGAAGCGAGTTCAACAAGCTTCGCATTGACCCCGGTGACTCGATCGTCGTTCCGGACAAGACATTCAAACCGAACAACTTGACGAACATCATCAATGCGGCGCAAGGGATAGGAAATCTTGCAATCGATGCCGTGTTGCTCACAGAAGTTCAATAGCATCAAACGCGCGTCCGCTTGTAGAATCCAAGCAGGGCTCTACGCCGATCCCCACGATCCGGCAGGAACAGATGAAGACCGAAATCCCGATCTCCGACCTGAATGAGGCAGTTGATTCTCCCGCTGTGCTCGTGTCCGGGCGTGTCTCCGGGCGCGTCTCCGGGCTAAGCGCCAAGGAGAATGATGACATCTCCTTGCTCGATCTACTGATCATTCTTGGCGAAGGCAAAGGCATTATCTTCGCTGTGACGGCCGGTTTCATAATTTTTGCCATCATCCTCTCGCTGATCATGCCGAAGAGCTACACGGCGAGCGTGATGCTGTTGCCGCCGCAGGAGAGCAATTCCATAGGTAGTGCACTCAATTCGCAATTAGGTGGCATGGCGGCGCTGCTCGGCAGCGGTCTGGGACTCAAGAACACCAACGATACCTACATTGCCATGTTCAAGAGCGAAGCCGTTGAAGACGGCATGGTTGAGCATTTCGGCCTGATGCAGCAATACCATGTGAAATTTCTCTCTGACGCACGCAAGATTTTCGAATCTCATACCACCTTGGATGGCAGCGGTAAAGATGGCATGATTCACATCGCGATCGTGGACAAAGATCCGAATCGTGCCGCCCAACTGGCCAATGGCTACGTCGACCAGTTTCGTCTCCTTTCCGAGAACATCGCCATCACCGAAGCCTCCCAGCGCCGGCTGTTCTTTCAAAAGGAGCTTGAGAAAACCAAGGACCAACTGGCCAACGCCGAAGAGGCCCTGAAGCTGACGGAATCGACCACCGGCGTCATGCAAGTGGACATGCAGGCCCGCGCGCTTACCGAGTCTGCCTCAAGCTTGCGCGGACAAATCACCGCAAAGGAAGTTCAGATTCAAGGCATGGAGACCTACGCTACCGGGGAGAATTCGCAGCTGGTGCAGGCGGAGAGTGAACTGGCCAGCCTTCGCGCACAGTTGGCGAAGGTGGGTGGTTCAGAAGACTCACCCGGCAGCGAACTGATCATTCCCAAAGGCAAAGTGCCCCAGGCTGGCCTCGAATTCATCCGCAAACAGCGCGACGTAAAGTACTACGAAACGATTTTTGACATTCTTGCCCGGCAATTCGAGGCTGCCAAGCTGGACGAAGCAAAGGAAGGCGCCATCATCCAGGTGGTGGCACCAGCCACTGTTCCTGATCGGCGTTCCTCTCCAAAACGCGCCATCATCGTCATCGTTGCGACGCTGGTCGGAGTCTTTTTTGGAGTTTTGTTCGCTCTGCTTCGTGGCGCCTTGCAGTACGCCAAACAAGACCCGGAAACGAACATCAAACTTGAACATCTGCGCCGGGCCCTTTTCCGCCGTCGGCAAACTGCTCACTAGCAGGACTTCGCATACGCGCTCGCACCGGCGTCTGCTCGCGTGCCGAGCCGGTCAGGTCAGCTTTCGACTGCCGACCTCGTATCTCTCCTAGGATTGCCAGGTCTTGTCCCTGGAGTGGCACAGCTGCTCCAGATTGCAGCAGTTGCACTTGGGCTTGCGCGCGATGCATACCTGGCGGCCGTGGTGGATCAACTGATGTGAAAAGGCGATCCAGCGGTCCTTGGGAATCACGCGCATCAGCTCCTGCTCCACCTTTTGCGCAGTATCGCTTTTGGCGAGGCTCAGCCGGTGCGCGATGCGAAACACGTGCGTGTCGACGACCACCCCTTCGGCTTTCCTGAAGCTCACGCCGAGTACGACGTTGGCCGTCTTGCGCGCCGCACCGGGAATGGTGATCAGCTCGGCCAGTGTTTGCGGAACCTTGCCGCCAAAGCTCGAATCGATCTTCTCGGCCGCGCCTTTGATGGACTTTGCCTTGTTGCGAAAGAACCCGGTTGTGCGGATAAGCTGTTCAAGCTCCGGCAGCCCCGCCTTGGCCATGGCAGCCGGAGTAGGGAAGCGTTTGAACAATGCCGGCGTGACCATGTTCACGCGTACGTCTGTGCATTGCGCGGAGAGGATTGTGGCCACCAGCAGTTCCCATGGCGAGGTGTGAACGAGCGCGCATTCGACGTCCGGATAAGCCTCGTCCAGGCCCTTGAGAATGGCGGCGACGCGTTCGGGGGCGAGGTCACGGCTCGGCTTGATCGGCCTGGCATGGGCTGGCTTGGCTTGGGAACGGTTGGGCGCAGCAGTTTTTGGGGGCATAGGTGAAGGTCTTCCGGTGGATCTCAAAACCAGCCTACCTGATCGGCGTCAGGCTCGGCCTGCCCCCAGCGATAGCTCGGCCGAGCTCAGGAGTTTTGAGCCAACCGAATTCATTGCCAAGGGATGCGGGGGCTTGATCGTAAGTTATTAATGAAAAAGGCTTTTGGTGGAGAAGCCTGGCTTCTGATTCCTTCGATCGTGGACCGGTTACCGGCAGGGTCTAAAGTTTTCCCTCGAGCCAATGGGCGAGGTTTTCGACGGGCAGGCGGACGCCCAGGAAGAACTGGCCAAACAGCGCATACACTGCGCTGACTTCGTCGAAGCGCATCTCGTAGATGAGTTTCTTGAAAATGACGGGGTCTTCGGCGAACAGGTCTACGCCCCATTCCCAGTCGTCCATGCCAATCGACCCGGAAATGATCTGCTTGACGACATCGCCGTAACGGCGCCCGATGAGGCCATGCTCATGCATCATGCGCTGCCGCTCGGCAAACGGAACCATGTACCAGTTCTTGCCTTCGGCGCGCAGCCGGTCCATGGGGTAAAAGCAGAGATATTTTGCATCCGGAATGGCAGGGTAGAGACGCGGCGCCATGGCTGCTGAAGCGCGCTCCAGGCTGGCCTCGACCTCGGCTCGAAACTCCGCAGTGTTGGGCTCAAGTCCCTTGGCGCTGGCCGCCTCCCATGTCTTGCGACTGGACTCATAGAGCCCCAGTTCGACGACCGAAACGTAGGAATGTTTCAGGTCAAGGTAGTCGTAGAACGCGGTCTGCGCCAGATCCAGTTCTACCTGGTTGAGTGCCTGGAATGAGTCGCGAAAATGAATCAGGATCAGATCGCCCTTGTGGCCAAGCTGCGAGAAAAGCGCTGACTGCGCGGGTGCGCCGGCCTCTTTGCGCTCCAGTGCGGACACTCGAGCCACAACCTCGGCCGTAATGCGATCGCGGTCAGCCTGCGCGGTGGCGCGCCACGCCTTCCAGTCAAAGCGGAAGAATTGATGCAGCAGGCTGGAGCCTTCAAGTGTGAGGGGAACGGGAGAGTATTCGGGCAACCAAGCACCTCGTTCGTTGCTGAGCGTCAGCTCTCATCCTAACAAAGCCGGCGTGCGCTTCGGCTTTCGGTTCCCACCTAGTGATCAACCCTCGGGCGGAGGTTTTAACCCGCGCCTGAACCCGCGCCGGGCCTATATACTGAGAATGTCCATGAGTGAAAAGATCATTACGCTTCTGGTCGCGTTTGTGACCCACGTAATTGACGCCGGCGGCTACGCCGGCATTGTTGCGCTCATTACGCTCAATTCCTCCGGCATTCCTATCCCTTCTGAAGTCATCCTGCCGTTTTCCGGGTATCTGGTTTACCTGGGGCGCTTCAACCTGTATCTGGTGGCGATTGCCGGCATGGTGGGCTGCAATATTGGCTCGGCGATCGCTTACTGGATTGGCGCCCGGGGTGGGCGACCGCTGGTGGAACGCTACGGACGATGGGTGCTGATGAGCCAGCACGACCTGGACCGCATGACAGGCTTCTTCGATCGATTCGGGTCGATCGCGATTCTGATTGGGCGGATGCTGCCGGTGGTGCAGACGTTTGTCGCGTTTCCGGCGGGAATCGCGAAGATGCCGCGCCTCAGGTTTCATATCTACACGACAGCCGGTTCACTGGTGTGGTATTTCGGCTTAGCCTATGCGGGCCGGAGGCTGGGAGAGGCGTGGAACACGGATCCGCGCTTCCACGAGTGGTTCCATCGCTTCCACTTGTCGGTGGAAATTGTGCTCGTTTTAGCAATCGTCTGGTTCCTGTGGACGCATCTGAATCGCGCTCGCGAAGCCAGAACAGTGTGATGGTTCTGAGCGGAATGGAAGGCGTAAACTGATGAGTCGGCCGAAAACAGATTTCGAACCAAAGCAAGCAAATATCAGAAGCAAAGGAAGGGTCGGAAGAAGCGATGTCAACTGAAGAATCAGGCGGCCACAAGACCGCTCTAGCAGGCAAGGTTGCACCCGCAACGGGCAAACTGGGAGTGATGATTGTGGGCCTGGGCGCAGTGGCCACAACGATGATTGCCGGCGTCGAAGCAGTGCGCCGCGGACTGGCCAAGCCCATCGGCTCGCTCACACAAATGGGAACCATCCGGCTGGGCAAGCGGACGGACAACAACTCTCCACTGATCAAGGATTTTGTTCCGCTGGCCGATTTAAACGACGTGGTCTTTGCCGGCTGGGACATCTTCGAAGATAACGTCTACGAAGCTGCCGCGCACGCCAAAGTGCTGGACAAGGAGACCCTTGAGAAGCTGAAACCCTATCTGGAAACCATCAAGCCCATGCCCGCGGTGTTCGATCAGCACTACGTGAAGCGCCTCAATGGCACGCATGTGAAAAAGGGCAAGAACAAGCGCGACCTGGCTGAGCAGCTCATCGCCGACATTCGCGCCTTCAAAAAGACCGTCGATCGCGTGGTCATGATCTGGGCCGGTTCGACGGAAATCTTCCTTGAGCCGTCTGCGGTGCACCAGAGCATTGAGGCCTTCGAGAGAGGCCTGGAGACAGACGACCCCGGCATTGCGCCATCGCAGATTTACGCCTACGCCGCGCTGATGGAATCAGTGCCCTTCGCCAACGGCGCGCCCAACCTGACTGTCGACGTGCCGGCCATGATCGAGCTCTCCAAGCGCAACGCCGCGCCCATCTGCGGCAAGGACTTCAAGACCGGCCAGACCTTCATGAAGACCGTCCTGGCGCCGGCCTTCAAGGCGCGCATGATCGGCGTCTCGGGCTGGTTTTCGACCAACATTCTGGGCAACCGCGACGGTGAAGTTCTGGACGAACCGCAGTCGTTCAAGACCAAGGAAGAGTCCAAGCTGGGCTCGCTCGAGTACATCTTCCAGCCTGAGCTGTATCCCGATCTCTACAAGGACATTTACCACAAGATCCGCATCAATTATTACCCGCCGCGTGGCGACGACAAGGAAGCCTGGGACAACATTGACATCTTCGGCTGGCTCGGTTATCCGATGCAGATCAAGGTCAACTTTCTTTGCCGTGACTCGATCCTCGCCGCGCCCATCGCGCTCGACCTAGTGCTGTTCCTCGATCTGGCCAAGCGCAGTCCGGAACTGCGTTCGCGCGGCATTCAGGAGTGGCTCAGTTTCTACCTCAAGTCACCGCAGACGGCGCCCGGGCTCTATCCGGAGCACGATCTGTTCATCCAATCAATGAAGCTCAAAAACACGCTGCGGCACATCATGGGCGCGGACCTGATTACGCACCTCGGCCTGGAATATTACGACTAAACTCCTGGGGCGCGCCCCGAGGCTCCTGTCGGCGACAAAAGCACAAGCCCCATCCTGACAAGGTTGGGGCTTTCTGTCGAGGGAGCAACTCCGGTGGTCAGGCACTGAGCCGAGCTTCCGAGCGCCTCAGGCGGCCATCGCCTGGGCAAGGCGGCGGACGGTAAGAACAGTGATGTCATCTTCCTGCCCGAAGGACTTGGCGGCGTCTGCGATATAGAAGGCGGACTGGCCGCTGAGGTTGTGCACGCGGTCGAAGCCGAATAACTCTCCGGAAGGCAGACGAGCTTCGACGACCCCATCGCTCATGAGCAAAATGCGATCGCCAGGGTGCAGGTAGAGACGAATCTCGTCATAGGTCACATCGGCCAGCACGCCCAGCGGCAGGCCGCCGGGAATCGTCACTTCCTGGCTGTTGAGGTAAGGGGGAAGATGGCCGGCGTTGGCCAATACCAGTTCGCCGTTGGCGCCAAACCAGGCAGCCTGGCAGGTGGTAAAGCTTTCGCTGCCGGTCAGGACGCGGTTCAGCGACTCCAGAATCCGCGCCGGGTTGCGCTCGGAGATGCGCCGCAGCGCGCCCATCAGCATGGACACATTCATGGCCGCTTTGAGCCCCTTGCCGGCCACATCGCCCAGCACCACCAGCAAGCCGCCGTCCTCGGTCGGCTGCACATGAAAAAAGTCGCCGCCCACCTCATTGGCCGGGTTGTAGATCGAATCCACTTCAAATCCCGGCGTTTGAATCTTCTCGTGGGGAATCATCAGCTCCTGCACACTGCGCGCCGCTGCCAACTCGCTCGACGCACGCTCCTGGTCCCGCTGCACGCGCAGGAAGCGCACGAAGATGATGATCACGATGGACAAGATGCCGGCGAAATCGGCGATGGAAGCAAAGTGAATGGGGATAGGGCCGGCCGCTACGGTCAGAGGCGAGTGGTAGGCGTGGCCGCTCCACTCGCTCATGCCACCGGTCAAGATAGGCTCGGCAACGCCGACGATGCCCAGCACCAGCGGAATCAGCAGCAGCCCGGCCTCAAAGTTTCGCCGCAGGGTGGCAAAGATCAGCGTGAGGAAGGTGAAGATGATCCAACCGATAGTCCAGAACAGGATGAGAGCGAAGATAAGAACCAGCAGTGGCCAGGACACGTTGCTGTGCTCAATCAGCAGCAGAATCGGTCCCGCGCCCAGCAATACCGGGGAGGTATAGCGCAGCGCCCGGATGTACCAACGGGTGCGTAGGGCAAGAAAGGCGATGAGAAACTCGAAGTAGAGATAGGCTGAAATCAACACCAGTTCCAGAACAATCGCTTCGTACCAGAACCTGTCGAGCCGTGCCGATGCGCCGGCCAGCTCGACAAAGCCGAGCGGGGCCTGCACCAGTTCATGCAGCGCCAGCCACAGGTACTCGATATGCCCCTTCTGGGTGAAGTAAAGCACCAGTAGAAACAGCGCCAGCACCAGCAGCAGAATGGAATTGACGACCCTGGGCAGACGTTCGAAAAGCCCGTGCGTGCTCCAAAGCTCCAGCCGGTGGTCCAGGTCCTCGCGGTTGCCTAGAAGGAACGATCGGGTGGCAAAGAACGACGTATACGCAAATGGAACGTAAATGGTCCGTACCACGAGAACCAGGTTGGTCTCCGATGCAGGAAGTCGCAGATTGTAGAGCCGCGAAATCTGCTGGTAGTGCTGCACAGAGTCTCCGTGCGGTCCCTCCGGCTGAATCTGCGTTCCGTTCGCGAACACGTCCACGCCAGGTCCGCTGGAACTGAGCGACATCGAAGTGTTCTGCGACACCGGCAGTTCTACCAGCAGCGCCAGCGGCCCGTGGTCGGGGGCGAGCTTGATATGCATGCGGAACCAGATGAATGATGGCCCGTGGCCGCGCTGGGGTCCCAGATCCGGCCGGGCGCCCCGGTCCGGCTGCGGAACCCCTGTGCCGTTCGGTCCGGCGTTGTTGCCGTCGCTGTGCGGGCCGCCGTCGGGGTCTTCGTCGGGCAAATCGGGGAAGCCATCCTCGGCGTCCCGCGTGGCCCAGCTGCTGTCGTCAAAATCGGGGGCCGCGGCCGCGGCGCCTGGCGTGACTCCCACCCGCCAGCTCTTGCTGAGCGTCACCGGAGAGCCAATGTTTGAGGCATCGAGAGGCCCCGAAGCCGCGGCCAGGGAACTGGGCTGAGCGGGGTGGGTGTGGGGCCGCGGGCCGAGAAGATTGAGGAGCGGCCCGTGGGGCGGCCCGGGGTGATGCGGGGCAGGCTGGGCAGAGCCTTGCATAGCAAAGCTGATGGCGAACGCGGCCAGGTTGAGGGCAATCCGGCGCAAGTTTCCTCCCCAATTCAATGTGTTCTTCACTTTAATTCAGGCGGCAGCCAGCTCCAACAAGAAGATTCGAACCCGGACAGCCCGAACCTGAACTCAGCCGGTCAATTACCTGCTGCGCGTAGCGACCAAGGAAATCGAGCGGTTTTGGAATTATTCTTTCCCGATGTTGCCAAATAGGAGGATACTAGCGTCTAACGAGTGGAGCGATGCGGCGGTTTGGGCGGCCGTTCTGGAGGTGGGATTATGATGACGTCGTGGAACGGCATTGGATCACGGGTATGGGCAACCGCGTCGCTGGCAACTCTGGCAGTGGCCTTGGCTACAACCGTTGGCGCGCAATCGACGACCGGGTCCGGCAGCGGATCCAGCGGTACGACCTCGACTCCGTCTGCCTCAGCGCCTCCGGCTTCGGCTCCTCAGGCTTCAACTCCACCGGCATCAACTCCACAGGCATCGACTCCACCGGCTTCAACCAGCCCCGCGGCCCAGCCGGCACCGGGCACAGCGCCAGTCGGCGGTGACCAGGCGCCCACGCCATCGGCACAGTCCGGTTCCTCGCCAACCGGCGCCAGTCAATCGGGAGGCTCCGCGCCCGCAGCCAAGCCGTCTGGGCAGCCTGCACCCGGAACCACCCCCGTCGGCGGGGATACGCCGCAAACCAAGCCCGGAACGACCCCTGTCGGCGGCGACACCGCGGCGACCGATGTGAAACCCGATAAAGTGGTCGAGGTGGGCAGCCAGAAGATCAACGTCAAGCCCGGCTCCATTGATGACGTGAATGCGGTGGGCAATCGCGACATCGGCGGTCGCGGCATGGGCAACTGGTACTCGGTGGATACCGAGATCAAAATGGGCAAGATGTATGCCGATGAGATTGAGAAGAGCACCAAGTTCATCACCGATCCGGTGATCCTCGAGTACGTGAACCGCGTAGGCCAGAACATCGTGAAGAACTCTGACTGCAAGGTGCCCTTCACCATCAAGATCATTGATTCGGACGAGATCAACGCCATGGCGCTGCCGGGCGGGTTCTTCTATGTGAACTCAGGGCTCATCCTGAATGCCGATGAAGAAGCGGAAATGGCCGGCGTGATGGCCCATGAAACGGCCCACGTATGCGCCCACCACGCGGTCCGCGAACAGACCCGCATGAACTACGCCCAACTGGGCACCATCCCGCTGATCTTCATCGGCGGCTGGACCGGCTACGGCATTTACGAGGCTGCCAGTATGGCCGTCCCCATCACCTTCCTGCAGTTCTCGCGCGACTTTGAAGCGCAGGCCGATTACCTCGGCGTCCAGTACATGTACCGGGCCGGCTATGATCCTCAGGCCTTCATCAGCTTCTTTGAAAAGATTCAGGCTCTGGAAAAGCGCAAGCCCGGCTTGGTGGCCAAAGCATTCAGCGACCATCCCCAGACTCCGGACCGGATTCTGCACTCGCAGGAGGAGATCGCGCGCATTCTGCCCGCCAAGGATGAGTACACCGTCACCACCTCGGAGTTCGACGACATCAAGGCTCGCCTGGCGCGCATTGAGAACAAGCGCCGCCTGACCGACTCCAAGGACACCAAGAAGCCATCGCTACGGCGCGCGAGCAGTGATCCGAACAGCAATTCCAACTCCACCGATCCGAACAGCTCGGATGACGGTCCGCCCACGCTGCACCGCCGCGACGACTCGAGCCCGAACCAGAGCCCGAACCAGAACCAAAACTAGCCAGCAGCGGTTCGAGTCTGTTCCGGCCTCGATTGCTTGTGCTGAGCGAGGGTTGGGGGGAATTGCGCAACGTTTTGGCCCTTTAAATAGCGCAACGCCGCGACAGATTTTTGGCTCTTGCCGTGGTGGTCTATGAGACTGCCAAGGCGATCCCCGAAAGCTTCCCCCAGCGTGCGACGGTGCGATGACCAGGCACCGGGCGAGGCCCGTGTGCCAGTCCCGCCCCCTCAGGCCATCGAGGCGGCGCGAAAAGAGCGATGGCCCCGAGTTCCATCCGGCTCAGTACGCAATGCGCACCATCCGTCCCAACAGCGCAAGCGCTTGGGCGTGGTCGACAGAAAACCCCCACGGGCGGGGGGTGATGCCGGGCCCGGCATGCTGCATGGATTGGACGGAGAAAGTGGAAATCCGTTGAATTTCCGGTAAATGCCGGAAAACCCTTGATTGAACGGACGAAACCGCGCTATATACAAGACTACCGGTATTGCTGCCGGAATCCCTGTCGAGGCGCCCCTGCCTCTGAGGAGGTCGCAATGCGCATCGCTGCAGCCCGCTCCAACCTGCTTGTCCCCGAAGTACGCGAAGTGATGGACATTCGTCAGGCCTCGGATTACCTGGGTATCTCCCCGGACACGCTCTATAAGTATGCCTCGGAGGGATTCGTGCCCGCGTTCAAGCTGGGGAATCGCTGGCGCTTCAAGCGCAGCCGCCTGGACGAGTGGATGGACCGGCAGTCCGACATCCACTCCGCCGACGCCGAACTCGATCCCCAGCAGAAAAAGCCAGTACGGCCGGCTGTGTAGCTGGAGCGACCAGGGACGTTTGGGGCAATCGCCAATCTCTTGCCGCGAGTCCCTCCCTCGCTCGGTCCCTGTTATGCTTTTTCGGTGAACCACTCCGCTCGCATTGGCCAGCTCCGCCGCCGCATCAGCAAAACCGGGTTCTCCGGACTCCTTGTTACCCACCTCCCGGACCTGCGCTATCTCTCCGGATTCACAGGCTCCAGCGCTGCGCTGGCGGTTACACGCCGAGCAGCGCGGCTGTTCACCGACGGCCGCTACACGACCCAGGCCGCAGAAGAAGTCCAATCCGCACAGGTCGAGATCGTTTCCGGCTCCCCGTCGGTGGCCGCCGTTCAGTGGCTTGCGGCGCAGCCGGGTGCCCGAACCGCCGGCTTTGACCCCGCCTGGACCACGGTTGCCGATCTCACACGCTGGAAAGCCGCGCTTCCCGCCAGACTTCGCCGCAGCTTTCTTTCTACCCTCGCCGCCCCGCTGGTAGAATCGCTCCGCCTCATCAAGGACGCCGACGAACTGGCCCTTATGTCCCAGGCTGCGCTCACCGGTTGCCGGCTGTTCGAACACATGCTGGGCTTCATCCGGCCCGGCCTCAAGGAGATTGAAGTGGCCGCGGAACTGGAACACCAGGCACGTCTGGAAGGCGCGGAGGGTATGTCGTTCGAGACCATTGTTGCCTCGGGCATGCGCTCGGCCCTGCCGCACGGCCGTGCCACCGAGACGCCGCTGCCGCGCAAAGGCTTCCTGACCCTCGACTTCGGTATAATCCTCGGAGGCTATTGTTCGGATATGACCCGTACCGTTTACCTGGGAAAGCCGCGGCCCAGGGAGCGGGCAGCGTACGAAGCGGTTCTGGAAGCGCAGCAAGCGGGGGTGCAGGCGGTTCGTGCCGGCGTATCCTGCGGAGGAGTCGACGAAGCCGCCCGATCGGTGCTGCGCAGGGCGGGGTTGGGGGAAGCATTTTCGCACTCCACCGGCCATGGGGTCGGGCTGGAGATTCACGAGTCGCCGCGTCTGGGCGCCGGCCAGAAAACCCGGCTGCACGCCGGCATGGTTGTCACCATTGAACCCGGTGTCTATCTGGCCGGGGAGTTTGGCATTCGCATCGAAGACATGGTGGCCGTTACGCAAACCGGAGGCCAGGTGCTTACGCCGGCTCCCAAAGCATTGATTGAACTTTGAAGCATCGCATCCGGCAGAAGAGGGAAAGATTTAGGATCGAATGAAACCACAAGATATCGCAGATCTGAAACAGCTGATCGAATTCCTCAAGGAGCACGGCGTTGGCGAATTCGACCTGGACCGCGGCGACCTGAAGATTCGCCTCAAGTTCAACCACCCTGCGTCCGCTGCTCCTGCCGGCCTGGGCGATTTGGCCCGCCTGCTGGCTACCTCGCCTTCCGCAGTAACTGCAGCGACGCCCCCCTCTGCGGCTCCCGCAGCCACGCCGGCAGCATCGGCCGCCGATCCTGACGCCGGCCTGCACATCGTCAAGTCGCCGATTGTGGGGACGTTTTACGGATCCCCGTCGCCCGGTGCCGCGGCGTTTGTTTCTCCCAGCGATCATGTGGACAAGGGCCAGGTCATCTGCATTGTGGAAGCCATGAAGCTGATGAACGAAATCGAGTCCGACGCCTCCGGCGAAATCGTCAAGTGCTTCGTAACCAACGGTCAGCCCATCGAATTTGGGCAGCCTCTGTTCTCCATCCGTCTTAGTTAGGGTCCTCCATGTTCAGTAAGGTACTGGTCGCCAATCGCGGCGAAATTGCACTGCGCGTTTTGAACGCCTGCCGGGAACTTGGCATTCGCACGGTCGCGATCTATAGCGAGGCGGACCGCAACTCGCTCCACGTCAAATTTGCCGACGAGGCCATTTGCATTGGGCCGCCGCGGCTGGCCGATAGCTACCTCAACGTGCCGGCCGTCATCTCCGCTGCGGAAATTGCCGATGTCGAAGCCATCCATCCCGGCTATGGCCTGCTGAGCGAGAACGCCAACTTTGCTGAGGTCTGCCGCGCGTCCAACATCAAGTTCATCGGCCCCCCGCCCGAAGTGACCCGCCTGATGGGTGAAAAGGAAAAAGCCCGCCAGGCAATGAAGAAGGCCAAGGTGCCTATTCTGCCCGGTTCCGACGGCGTGATTTCTTCGGTTGAAGAAGCCGAAGACTGGGCCAAAAGAGTTGGCTATCCGGTCATCCTTAAAGCCAAGGCCGGTGGCGGTGGCCGCGGCATGCGGATCGTGCGCACTGAGGAGGAACTGCCGAATCTGTTCCATGCTGCGAACACGGAAGCGGCCAATGCCTTCGGCAATGGCGAACTCTACATGGAGAAGTTCATCGAGCAGCCGCGCCACATCGAGTTCCAGATACTGGCCGATGAGCATGGCCACGTAGTCACTCTGTTCGAGCGCGAATGTTCCATTCAGCGACGCCATCAAAAGCTGATTGAAGAGGCGCCTTCGCTGCAAGTGACGCCGAAGATGCGCGAAGAGATAAGCAAAACGCTTTGTCGCTGCCTGGCCGACATCGGCTACCAGAACGCGGGCACCATCGAGTTCCTCATGGACGAGGACCGCCGCCTTTACTTCATCGAGATGAACACCCGCATCCAGGTGGAACACCCAGTCACGGAAGCGATCACTGGCATCGATCTTGTGAAAGCGCAGCTGCGCATCGCCTCCGGCGAGCGGCTGGAGGCGATTCTTCCCGCCAAGGTCGAAATGCGCGGCCACTCCATCGAGTGCCGTATCAACGCTGAGCATCCGCAGAAGTTCACGCCGTCGGCCGGCAAAATCACCGCTTTCAATGTTCCCGGCGGCAACGGCGTCCGCGTCGACACGGCACAATATGCCGAAGGCGTGGTGCCTCCTTATTACGATTCGCTGATCGCGAAACTGATCGTCCACGGCGTCGATCGGGCTGAGGCCATCGCCAAGATGGAGCGGGCGCTTTCGCAGTTCGTAGTGCAGGGAATCGAGACCTCCATTCCACTGCATCAGGAGATCTTCGCCGATGCAGGCTTCCGCGCCGGCGAGTTCGACACGAAATTCATGGAGCGGTTCCTGGCCAAACGCGCCCGTTGACATCCTCCCTCCCTCGAGGGAACGGATACTCTACCTCGGAGCTAGAAAGGCTTCCTTGCAGTCGCTTCATGGGGGGACTTGTTGCTGGCGGCCTAATTCGCCGTTCACATGGCAGCCGATCCGGGCGTATCTCGCCCTTTACGTATGGTTTAGTCGATCTTTTTCCTGCATCGGCAAGGCTGTCGTTGATCGAATTGAACTTCGGGCTTTTATCTCCGCCCCTGAAGGACCCAGCCTTCAACAACTTGAAGATGGTAAGGAACAACCGAGACCGAACCGTTCGCCGTGCATCTGATGGAGCAGAAGGGCCCTCGAATCGAACAGAAGGTCCATTGTCGGGAGATGCGCTCTGCACGCCAAAAAGCAAGAAACGGCCGCTCGAATCGTTTTACTGCTCGCGTGTGCGACCCTGGGCAGCGCCGCTCACGCGCAACGAAGCGATGACAATCTGCCGGATGCGCCCCAAGCACAGCAGACAACGGTGGCACCGCAAGCCGCACCGGCGGACCCTAAGGCGTCGTCGCCTCTCAACCACCAGTCATACCAAAAACGCAAGTGGTCCAGCTATGTGGACCCGGGGGAACGGGTGCCGACACTCGATGCCAAAGACAAAATGGTTTTCTGGCTGCATGAAGAAGTCGAGCCAACAGTGCCGCTGCCGGCATTGATCTCCGCCGGCTACTCCCAGCTGACGGATGGCGATCCCAAGTACGGATCAGACGAAGGTGCATTCGGCGAGCGGTTGGGCGCGGTCTTGTTGCGCCAAACCAGCATGCGCTTCTTTTCCGACAGCTTGATTCCAACGCTCGATCATGAAGATCCGCGCTACTTTCGCCTGGCTTCCGGCAGCTACCTTGCTCGCGGCCTCCACGCGGTCAAGTTCACGATCATTGACCGCAACGATACGGGCCACCGGGTGGTGAACGTATCCAACCTGGCCGGCCACCTTGTCGCATCCACACTCACGCTGGCCTATTATCCTGATCCCAGTGTGAATGGCCGAGTGGTCATGAAAACCTGGGGCTTCGCGCTTGCCGGCTCCGCAGTCAACAACGTCTTCCTCGAATTCTGGCCTGACCTTGTGAACTGGATGCATCATCGAGCGCAGTGAGGCGCGGTGTTTTTCGCTCTCCCCAATTCAGCCTATCGTCACAATGACTGAAAGCGCGACGCGTCGCCGGCGCCAGGTGCGCGCTATCTTTCGATTGTAGATTCCTGGGTACGAACGTGCACGTTCGGTGGTGCAGGTCGACTGCTACAAATGCCAGATATCCCATCAGTAAAGGGATGGTACGGCTGCCTTACCGAGATGACAATCTCTTTCTTTCATGCGGGGCCCGAAGCCATCATCAATTCGAATTCGGCGTGGGGTGCTCAAAATGGACGACGATCAATAAAGCCACCGGGGCCTTTTTGGACACCATCTTTATCTCTAGCCGCTCGGTCAAAGCTTCGCCGAATGTCGGTACGTCCTCGGCCGGTTCGAATTTTGCCCCGCGCGCAAATTGCGCGGCAACCTTTCTCCACTACAGTCTAAAATCGACGATCCCCTTGATTCCTGTCTGATCGATTCCAGAGCGATCGAGCGATAGCTCCCATGCCATTCGGAATCTGGGCTGCAAACAGTGCCATGGACGCATCTACCTGCCTTCAACTCCCAAAGCGCTGATCCCGGACGAGAGGACTCCGGAAGCAAGTTGCGTGAGCCAGAGCGAATGGCTGCGCGGATGTTTCTAGCGACTCAGCGATCAACCTTAGGTGAAGTTCCGAGCGAGATTCCGGGCACGCAGGTTGAGACGAGTACGCGCCGATCGATTCCTGTTGACAATCTGACTATGCTAGATCATCCTATAGTCAGATTGTCAACAGGAGTAATCGTGGCCGACGCGAAATCCGAGGTTTTGCAAGCTACGCTGGACCTGATGGTGCTCAAAAACGCTTGAAGCGATGGGGCCTTTGCATGGATATGGGATTGCCGGGAGGATTCGGCAGGTGAGCGAAAACAGGCTGGTGCAGCGCCAGGGAACGATTTACCCGGCGCTCGGTCGGCTGGAACAGCGCGGCTGGATCAGGTCGGAGTGGAGAAAGTCGGAGACCAACCGCCGCACCAAGTTCTACTTCTTGAGTCGTGTTGGCCGCAAAGGAATTGAAGATGAGACCGGTCATTGGGGCCGCATGGCGGCAACCATGGCGCGCTTTCGAGCGCCTTCCGATTAGGAGCACATCTATGGACGCAATCCGCATGCTGTTGAGCCGTTGCCGAGCTCTTTTCAAGAGGCAGGATCTGGACAAGGAGCTCGACGAAGAGCTGGACGGCCACATCGAAATGGCGACCGAAGAGAATCGGGCACGAGGAATGAACGAGGGAGCGGCACGGACCGCTGCGCTTCGCAATTTCGGAGGGGCGACCCAGGCCAAAGAGGCTTATCGCACGCAGCGCGCGCTGCCGTTTGTCGGGACTCTGGCACAGGACATACGCTTTGCATGGCGTCAGTTGCGACGCTCACCTGGGTTTACGGTCACCGCCGTACTTACCCTGGCACTTGGAATTGGGGGCAACACCGCCGTGTTCTCCATTGTGAATGGCGTGCTGTTGAATCCGCTGCCGTTTCCGCATTCCGAGCAGCTTGTGGGGCTGCACGAGAGCAAACCCAACTTCGAGAATGGATCGATCTCCTATCCAAACTTTCTGGACTGGCGCAACAACAACCACAGTTTCTCCTGGATGGCCGTGGCGCGCGGCTACTCATTCACCATTACCGGCAGAGGCGATGCCGAGCAGGTAAACGCGGACTTTATTTCGTCCGGATATTTCTCATTGCTCGGCGTCCGTCCGATCCTGGGACGCGAATTTATGCAGACCGAAGATCAGCCCGGGGCGTCGCCGGTAGCCATGATCAGCGAAGGACTCTGGCGGCGCAAATTCGGCGGGTCGCCCAACATTGTTGGCCAGACCATCACGCTCAACAGCAAGAATTTCTCAATTGTGGGAGTGGTACCGGCGAGCCTCGAGGTGCGTACGCAGGGGTTTCAAAATCAGGATGTGTACGCCCCCGTCCCGCAATGGAGCAATTCGATTCTGATGGATCGCGGCGCGGGGCTGGGATTTCACGGAATCGCGAGGATGAAGCCGGGCGTGTCAGTCGAACAGGCCCGCGCCGATATGGCGCGGGTGACGCGCAATCTTGCGGAGGCATATCCGGACACGGACCGCGGGATCGCGGCGAGTATCATTCCGTTGAAGGAACAGCTTGTGGGTTCAACGCGGCAGTTTCTGCTCGTGCTGCTGGCCGCGGTTGGGTTTGTGCTGCTGATTTCTTGCGTGAACGTTGCGAGCCTTCTGCTGGCGCGGTCGGCGGGACGGAGCCGTGAATTCGCGGTGCGAACGGCGTTAGGCGCGAGCCGCGCGAGGGTAATTCGCCAGATGCTGACCGAAAGCTTGTTTCTGGGGACAGCGGCGGGGATGCTGGGGACAATTCCGGCCATGGTGGGAATGCACGCCGCGCTCAAGGTGCTGCCTTCGGCGTTGCCGCGGTCCGGCGAGATCGGGGTTGATTTTCGTGTGCTGGCGTTCACGACGGTCATATCCCTGCTGACTGGAACACTCTTCGGGCTGGCTCCGGCTTTGAAGATATCGAAGGGCGCTACGCAAACGGCGCTCAAGGATGGAGGTCGGGGAACAAGTGGAACACAGGGCCGTGCACTGAGCACGTTAGTGGTGGCGGAAATTGCGGTGGCACTGGTGCTTCTCACCGGCGCCGGTTTGATGATTCAAAGCATGGTGCGGCTCTGGGATGTGGATCCGGGATTCAATGCGAAGAATGTGTTGACGCTGGGCCTGTCGTTGCCGCCAACGACCGCGAGCGCTTCGCCGGACGCTATCCGGGCCATGATGCGGGAGCTGAACACCCGGTTCCAAGCGGCGTCAGGAGTGACGGCCGTTTCGCAAACCTGGGGCGCTGTTCCCATGAATGGGGAAGACGATCAGTTGTTCTGGATTGATGGGCAGCCCAAGCCGAAGAACAACAACGACATGAATTGGGTGATCGACTTCATTGTGGATCCCGACTACATGAAGGTGATGCAGCTCCGACTGATGCGCGGGCGGTTCCTGACTGCCGAGGACGATGAGCGCGCACCGCTTGTGGTAGTTGTCGATGAGGTATTCGCGGAGAAATATTTTCCCGGACAGGACGCCATTGGAAAGCGGATTCACCTGGTGAATAATGGCGGGCGTCTGGCGCAGATTGTTGGAATTGTGGGGCATGTGAAGCAGTGGGGACTGGACGCGGACGATACGCAGGCGCTGCGCGCGGAGTACTACCTTCCGTGCATGCAGATGCCCGACGACTTTCTGGCGGGAATGCAATCCGGGACCGAAATGGCGCTGCGATACGACGGCAACCTGGTCGCGGCGCTCGATTCCATTCGCCGCGTGAGCGGGCAAATGAGTAATGAACAAGTGATCTCGGGGACGCAAACCATGGAGGGCATCATTTCAGACTCGATGGCTTCGCGCCGGTTCGCGATGATTTTGCTGGGCGCGTTTGCCGCGATCGCGATGACGCTGGCATGCGTGGGTATCTTTGGCGTGATGGCTTATCTTGTCTCGCAACGAACGCAGGAGGTTGGTATCCGCATGGCGCTGGGCGCGCAGCGCAAAGACATTCTTGGAATGGTGTTCGGCAAGGGGGTGCGATTGACCGTTTTGGGCATTTGTGCAGGAATCGTTGCATCCCTGGGCCTTACACGCTTGATGGGCAAGTTGCTGTTTGAGGTAAGTCCGACCGATCCAGTCACAATGAGTGCGGTCGCTCTGCTGCTTGCACTGATGGCGTTGATCGCCTGTTATGTGCCCGCAGTACGAGCCATGCGCATCGATCCAATGCGGGCATTGAGAACAGAGTAGGGGACCTCCAAATGCGGCCGTGGCCGGATTCAGGAAGTGATCAGGAGCGCGATTCAGAAGCTCAGAATTCCCGAGAGACTCTTCTCGAAGTGCGCATCTTTGCCGAATCATCGAGAGGTTCTTGAACCCTCTGAAGGGCGCTTTGCTGCATTCATGGAATCTACAAATCCTGTTTGGAGCGCAGCGTGTCTTGCCTTTTCGATCAACGGGACGACGTGTAGAGCCGACGCATATCGAAACCTGAGAGAAACAATTACTCCCCTGACCATGAGGAAGTGACAAAGCAAATCAAGTTGGCTTAATCCATTTTGAGCGGCAAAGCACTCACCTCTTTAACTGTCCAGCTGACTTATTGGGGTAGGCCCAACATTGACACTGGTCGAGAACGATCTTCATGTCTATTGAATGGTTTGCGCTGGATGGCGACTTTAAACTTCGAAAGATCAGGACCTCGTCCAGCACCGATGTCGAGAGATGCCCTCGCTGAGTGCGTTGGCGGAAATCCAGACAGAACTGTCCCCTGATTCCCTAGATTGTCAACAATCGGTTCGGGATCTACTAACGAGCACTCGGTCCCCCATTCACAACGCTCTTGACACAATGCTCCGCCTTCTTATATAGCTGGCTATGGGAACGAAAATGCGCCACACACCAATGATCGTCTCAAAGGCACCCTCGACCTGTTGGTCCTGAAGACTCTGGCTTCCCAAGGCAGGATGCACGGGTACGCGATTACTCTGCGGATTGAGCAGATTTCCGAGAGCGTTCTGCGCCTTGAGGAAGGGTCTCTCTACCCCGCCCTTCACCGCATGACGCAGGCCGGTTGGCTCAGATCCGAGTGGGGCGTCTCAGAAAGCAATCGGCGTGCCCGCTACTACTCCATCACCGCTGGGGGGCGGAAGCAGTTGGCGGAGGAAACGCAGGAGTGGTCCCAGTTGACTTCTGCTGTGGCGCGTGTGCTCAGTCTGGCTTAGCAAGGAACTTGTGATGAGTTGGTTCAACCGATTCTCGAATCTGTTCCGCCGCAAAAATGTGGGCGAAGAACTCGATGAAGAGGTGCAATTTCATCTGGATGCGCGCACCCGCGACAACCTCAATGCGGGCATGAACGCGGAAGCGGCGCAGCATGATGCCAGAAGACGATTCGGCAATGCCACGCTGGCAAAGGAGCGGGCGCACGAGATGAATATCGTCATGTCGATCGAAACGATTGGTCGCGATCTCCGCTGCGCTCTTCGCAGCTTGCGCAAGTCGCCGGGCTTTACGATGGTAGCGCTACTAACGCTTGCCCTTGGCGTGGGCGCGAACACGGCCGTCTTCTCGCTGATCAATGGATTGTTGCTGCGGCCGCTCCCTGTGCCGCATGCCGAGCAGTTAGCCGTGCTGCGCCTTGTGGTGGGCGATTCCGATCCCGACGACTATTTCTTTTGCGCGCCTTTCTTTCGCGGCCTGGAGAATCGGCATGAGGTCTTCTCCGACGTGTTTGCCTATAACGGAGACACGCTGCAGGTAAAGGGACAGTCCGGCAACGAAAACATTCCAGGGATGCTGGTGAGCGGCCTATTCTTCCAGGCGATGCAAACGGCGCCGTTGCGTGCGGCTCGCATCGATCCCGTGCGGGCACTCAGATCCGAATAGAAGGCGGAGATGACTTTTGTACGTACTCTGGGCTGCCGCAACGGCACTCCCACATCGACGGCGTCCATGTGGCCGTCGATGTGCGACCGGCTATAGAGCCACGATTCGGAGGGGTTTCCGCCCGACCTCTCGGTTGCCGGCGATTTGTCCATGCAGGCTGCTCACTGTCTCACGCGGGAGCAATGTTCGGCTATTTCTTGTGGCTTGGATCGTCGTTGGGATTGATGTAATTGAACTGCAACGGAGCCATTCCGTGGACCTCCACGACCACTTCTCCGCTCGCCATGGCGTAGTGATGCATATCGGGATCGAGATAGGCGAAACTGCCCGTCGGGAAATCGCTCATCTTGCTTTCGTCAAAGCGGTCTCCCATACCCACTTTGAACGTCCCTGAAAGCACCGTGACGTTTTCGCGGTTCGGATGCCAATGGGGCGGGAAGCGATATCCGTCAGGCATCTTAACGCGCACGGTGTAATCTCCGCTCGTCGCTCCTGGGTTGCCCTCAAGAACTGCGAGTTGTGCGCCCGGGGGCATGAATGCGGGAGTCGGACCGTAGGGAATCTCATCGGGTGTGAAGGCGTGTTTTGCAGCGCCAGGTTGCGGTCCCGTCGCCAGGACCGCCGTTGCCCCAACTGCGAGTACAACCAGCAGAGCGACCAGAAAGGCTTTCTGTTTCATTGAATGTGCCTCCGTTCTTGAATTCGATTGCCGAACAGCTAGAATCCTCCTCCAACCCATGTGCCGTTTCAATCAGAAATGGATAATGATTGCATATCTTTCATCTATCGCCGTAAACTTTTGAATCTTCAAAGATAATGCACGCGAGAGGGCTCTAATGCCAGGCGCCAAACAAATTCGAGAAGAATTTGAGCTAGACCTGGGGCGCTTCGAGCTTCGCCGGCGCGGGCGCCGTGTGAAGCTCGAAAAGAAGCCGCTGGAGCTATTGATCTTTCTTCTGGATCGAAGGGAGCAACTCGTTTCTCGCCAGGAGATTATCTCTAAACTCTGGCGTTCGGATCTGTTCATCGATGCTGAGTCCAGCATCAACAATGTCATCCGAAAGATCAGAACAGCTTTGGGAGACAGCGCTCAGAAGCCCCGTCTTCTCGAGACAGTGGTTGGCAAAGGGTACCGGTTCATCGGACCGATGCGCGTGATCGAAGCTCGCTACTTGCGTTCCGGCCTCGAACCGATTCCCGCCGCCTATGACGGCCGGCGGGTTCCCGTCCGGGACGAGCGCCCCACGCTTGCGGTGCTGCCTCTGTGTCTGCTTGAAAATATCCCCGACGACAAGGGCGTTTCCCTCGGATTTGCAGATGCGCTGGCCTCGCGCCTGGGAAACTTGAGCGACGTGGATGTCCTGCCGACTTCGTCCATGGTGAATGTACCGGTGGAGATGAGCGCTTCGGACGTCGGATCGAGCCTCGGTGTCCGCTTTGTCGTTCACGGCGCCATCAAGGAATTGAAGGGACAATGGCGCATTGCGCTGGAAATGTTCGACACTCGTCTGCAGGGCGTGGGCTTGACATGGAAGCGCGACCTCGATTGGGATCGTCTATCGGAACTTGAAGATGAGATCGCCGGGCAGATCGCGAGCGCTCTGAA
>DATDLS010000078.1:0-41952 GCA_036519195.1 Occallatibacter sp.
ATTCCCATTGCCATGATCCAAGGAATTGAGGACAACACCCTTCAGAATTTCACTCATTACGAGCTTTATCGACTCGGCTACGGCTTGCGCCTTAAGCCTCTTGCTGAAGTCTCCGAGCTTCTTCAGCGCGTAGAGAAACTCGAAAAGTTGCCTATAGCCAAAAAAGTCAACCACAGTGGAAGGAGGCGCACGCGATGATGAATCCGAAGACCTGGGAGATGATCGCCGGTTTCACCGCCAACGTACAAGCGGCCATCGAGCGGTTGAATAAAATGGCCGCCCAATTCCCCGAAAACACGCAGCAGCTCACCGAGGCCGCGGCGCGGATCGAGACCGAGTGCGATGGCATCATGAAGTCTCTTCTGGCCGGAGCATTCGCCCGTGTGGAGACAAAGTTGGGCGGTCCCAGGGGAGGGCCGCCCGGCGGCGCGGATCGCACACACACGCCCTTCCCTTCTCCCCAGCTTGTCGAGCAGGAAATCTCCGCCGCAACTCGCGGCAGTGCTGCCCAGCCAGAGCGTGCGGTCGTCGTCATCGGAGAGGCTACAGGGAAACGAATCCGCCAGTTGTCTTTGGAAGAGCCGTACGCAAAATCCAAGGAGATTTATCTGACAATTGAGTTTGATGATGAGAAGGAGATCCTGATCGACCTAGGGTCTCGGCTGTTGTTTGGCATCAAGCATCTTGCCCGCGACGTGAATGGAGAACTGGAGCCTGTCAAAGAGTTCCCCCAGAAGTCCATTCGCGCGCTCGCAAAGCAACACCCTGAGAGGGGCCGAGGGAAGGGCGAACCCGAAAGAGCCGCCGGTAAGTAACTCCAGACATCCCCCGCCCATTGGAGCGACCATGAAGAAGCTCAAGTTGAGTTTCGATTCGCGCGGACGCACTCTCGTATACGACGATCCGAAGGGCAAGGTCTTCAGCCAGCTTCGCGTCTTCCGGATCGGCGCGTCTACGTCCATCGATCTCCTTTTCGAGGACAAAACCATGTTCCACATTTCGCTGGAATCGGAGCCGCTTGTGCGACTGTGCCTCTACGAAGAAGACCTCGCCGGCGATCTGGAGGAAATCGCCATGCGTGAAACGATTCCGGTACCACAAAACGGGTAGCCTTTGAAGTGCTGATACCGAAGGTCTCTCATGTTCCCAGGTCTATATTGAGAAGCCGCCCGTTCCACTTTCAACAAAGGAGACGATTCGTGTCAAGGAAACGAGATTCAAAAATGGGCAGCATTGGTACGACTACAACGATTCATCAGTTGATCTTCGATCTGAGTGACGGTTTGCGGCGGGCAAATGTTGCCCTGCTGGGGCTTGTCGAATACAAGGAATTTGGACACCAGAAAAGGTCTTTGCGCGAGGATGCGGCGCAACTGAGAGAGTTTCGCGGCGACATACTCGCATACGTTCTAGAGACGTGGCAGCAGGTGGAAGAAGACGAAGCCGATGACCTGCGGACGAAACGAAGAGCGCGGGAACAGCGCGAACTGGAGGCCGACCTCGCATCCATAGCGAAGGCCCAGGCCCAATTGAAGAGAGGGACAGTGACTCAAACCAAACGGGGAGCTCAGACGCAGAAGAACGCGAAGGGAGAAATGGTCCAGACTCCGCGCAAGAAGGCGACAAAGGTTGGACGAGGTTGACGGCTCTTCCCATTCGGAAATCGATCATCAGTGTCCTGTGGCCGCGTCCAACCTGCCGACCCTTGCAATATGGAACCGTACGGCCTCACAATATAGCCGCTCGGCTTATGGAAATTTGCAGCATGGCGAAGCAGACGTGCAAGGTATTTCCTCGCTCCTGGCAACTCGCTTTCTGCAATCCTCCCATCATCGCTCGCGCTTCATGGCGGGCTCTCCAAGAGGAGGCGGATCCATCGGGACAACTGACTCCGGCTCGGTGCTCCTGACTGCGCTCTCTTACGATTAAAGTCACAATCACCGCGAAGGCCGTTTTGGGTACCGGAACCACTTGTCCCCGATGGCGACTTTTGGCAACTTGCCTTAACACAGAGCATTTAGTTGGGCGATTCTTTCCGCCAGTATGAGTCACCATTTCGCTCTACCGGCAGTGAAAGGCTCTGTTTCGTTCGAAGCTCGGTAAACCTCGAAGGCTCGAGAAGATATGCTATGAGCGCCCTGGTAGCGTATGCTCATTCTTTATGGACACTCCACCATATCATTCTATGGCGTAATGTCTATGGAAGTATCGATGACTGCGAGTCCTCAGCTTTTCTCCTACATCGGCATTGAACCGAAGTCAGACTTCGAGCTGGCACGCATGACTGAGGAAGGACTTCCTCTGGACAGCATCGTCTCTCTCAAGGATCACGGCTTAACGTTCACAGAGATTTCCGACATCATCATTTCCCCACGTACGCTGAAGCACCGCAAGTCGCGTCGGGAGCCGCTGTCGAATGAAGAAACGGACCACGTCGTTCGGGTCGCAAGCCTTCTCTCGATGGCCGAGGACATCTTCGGTTCGAGGAAAAAAGCTCTCGCCTGGCTGCGCGCCAAGGATGATCGACTGGAGAACCGTACTCCCCTTCAGATGCTATCCACTGAATCTGGAGGACGCCTGATAGAGAACATGCTTTGGCAAATCGACGAGGGCGCCTTCTCTTGAAGAAGCTTTGGCGCATAATTAACTACTGGAACCTCGATTACTGCTTGCTTTGGAACTGGACACTGCGCAAGCAGGTGAACACAGCATGTCATGATGAGCAGGAGTCGTCCACATTGCCATGTGGTTTTTGGACGCAGCGCCGAATTTCGAGGGTGAACCGAATAAGGTGGAATGAGGCGGTCCGACCGAATGCTACGAATGAATTGTTCATAGATTCCAACTGTCAAGTGGTTCGCGGCAAACTATCGGGTCCAGAAACTGCTGGCATCGCCGCTCAATCCATATGATCGGTCATATCCAACAGGCAGGCACGAGTATTGAGAGTAAGAGACTTCCTGAAGCAATGTTTACGACTAACACTCGTAGCCGTAGCCAAGACGGAAAAATTGGCGCTCCGCAGCAGGAACAGACCGCATTGAACTCGGCTGATTCCGGCTCAAGCTACGGCCAGAGTGCGGTGACCAACCGAATCGGCTGCGCGGCTCAACTTGATTTCGATGTCGTATCCCAGGCCGTTCAGGCATTCCATCAGCTTACGTTCCGACAGGTTGGAGAAATCGCCGCGCATCAGTCCGGATACCTTCGCCTGCGAAATACCCATCCGGCGACCGGCTTGCTCCTGGGTCAGGCCCAGACGGCGAACGGCGCGGGTAATTTCGATGACCAGGCCGGACTTTATTTTGAGCTGCTCTGCATCGGGCAGGCCTAGGTCGAGAAACACATTCCCGGAGCTGGTTTCAACTTCGAGGCCATCAAGAATTCGCTTTGCCATGTCGTATCTTCTCCTTTGCCAGTGCCTCGGCTACCTTGAGCCGGGCCTGAATGACGTCCATGTCTTTCTTGGGCGTAGAGATCCCGCTTTTGCTCTTCTTCTGGAAGCAATGCAGCACGAATACCGCTTCTTTGAACTTGATGGTGTAGACGGCGCGGTAGGTTCCGTCCGCATCGTCTTCGACCACCTCCAGTACTCCGGCACCGCCGAAGCCCTTCAACACCTTGGAGGCGTCGTGTTGCTCGCCGTTCTGGGCAAAGTTCAGAGCGTGACCGAAGAACTTCCGGACGCCGATCGGGAGCGCCATCAAGTCCTTCTTGCTGCTCCCAATCCAGATCAGCGGCTTTTCAGAGGAGCTCACTGACCGATTATACCAGAACAGGTATTAGAAGAGGTTTTTCACCTACGGCAAGATCCGTGTTGGATTGTCACGTTCCGGTCTTGACCGAGACCGAAGATCGGCTTTCGGCGCGCAACGGCAGAGGACCCAACCGGAGTTTCCATCCAGTCCTCCCAAACCGTTATCGTCATGCCAGACCCGCTCCCCCCTACAAGCTGTCGATTCGGGCGGTCATTTCTTTGAATACCTGAACCATCGTGCCCTGCGCGCCGGGGTGCAGGGGGAGCATCTCAGATGTCGAACAAACCATGGAACGATAGAGAGTTTCGAGTTGTACATCCTCGTCTGCCAGTCGTTCTTTTGCGGTCGGCTTAAGGTGCTATTTTTGTTTCCGGAAGCGGCGAAGTAGCCAAATCCCGCGGATTTCCGGATGAGATCTGAAGTCTGACCGAAGGCGAGCCGGAAGTCCATCGGATGTGAAATAATCGAGGCTTGCCAGCGGCTTCCATGGGAATGAGTCGATGCGCAATCGTTTGACTAGGGGTTTTCCGTTGCGCTCTCAAAGACGGGAGTCGCTGGTTGATACCGAGCAGATTATGAGAAGCGCGGGTTGAGTTAAATATGCTGTTGTCGTCCGAATCCGAGAAAGAACTCAACGGTCCAGGCTATGCGCCCAATCCTGTTGCCGTCCGCGAGCAATTGAAGCGGCTGCTCGCGCATCAGCTGTTCACCAACAGCAAGCGCTACCCGGTACTGCTTGCCTACACGGTTGAGCAAACGTTGCTCGGCAATGCCAGCGACTTGAAGGAGCGCACGATTGGGATTGAGGCCTTTGGGCGCGAGCCCAGCTACGATGTCAACCTCGATCCGGTGGTGCGGACGACCGCAGCGGAAGTGCGCAAGAGGCTGATCCAGTACTACTATAGCCCCGAGCATGCGGGTGAATTGATCATCGAAATACCCCTTGGCTCGTACGTGCCCACATTCCGGGAGCCGGTTGCGCTTCCGAAGCCGGCCTCGGCCGAAGCTGCAGTTCGCGAGCAGGGGGCGCAGCAACTTTCCCACGCGCAAGGGGATCTGCCGGCGGCTATCGAAGAATCTGCTGCCGGCGGAAACCGTCGACCTTGGGTTTGGATTGCATTTGCATTTGCATCGGCTTTGCTGGCAGGGTTTGGTCTGGGCCGGATCGGGTTTTCCCGGGCACCATCGAACCTTGAGCGCTTCTGGGAGCCCATCACCTCTGCGTCTACCAGAGTCACATACTGCCTGGGCATGCCAACGGACGCCATCGATCAGGCGCAAATCAATCTATCGCAGGGCATGCCCGTCAATGGCGGTTTGGATACCTCGGACGTGATCACTCTGTCAAGATCGATCCTTCCTCTCGCACCCCGACACGACGCATTTCGTGTCGTATCCGCATACCAGACTCCCTTCAACGAACTTCGAGAAAGCCCCTTCGTGTTGATTGGCGCGTTCGACAACATCTGGACCATGCGCATCACCCAGGATTTGCCGTTTGGATTCGAAACCGACAACCAGGTTCGGAAGCTGGTCGATCGCAAGAGCGCCCAGTCCCGCTTCTGGACGCTTGAATGGCAGGTTCCGTTTACCAAGCTGGCGAAGGATTACGCCATTGTCGCCAGAATTCACGACAACGTCACCGGACAACCAGTGATTATCCTGGCCGGGATTCTCGGCGAGGGGACCGAAGCCGCCAGCGAAGTCATCTCAAACCCCATATATCTCGATGCGATGCTGAAGAAAGCACCCAAGAACTGGGAGCAACTCAATTTGGAAGCGGTGATTGAGACCAATGTCATCGAAGGCCATCCCGGGCCTCCGAACGTTCTCGCGGTCGAGACCTGGTAGGAACACAAGCTCTCCCCCGGACGCCCGTATCATACATGCCTCGATCGAAGGCTCCTCGCCGGCGAGTATCCCCTTTATAAATCAGCGCTTTTGAAAAGACCGAGTTCTGTCTGCTTCACGATGCATCTTCCGCGATGGATCGAGCCGGCCTAGTTTCTAGTCTGAGCTGGAGTTCCAAGGAGCCCTAGGGTTCCGTTCTCAGCCCTGGAGGAGACACGTGAAACGTATTTGGGCAATTGCACTTCTCTTTTCGCTGACCTCATGCTTAGAGCCGCTGGCCGCGGCAAAGGACTCGCAGGGTTTTTCCCTGGCGGTTGATGTCCGAGTCGGTGATCTTCAAATCCCGCGGGGACAATACAACGTGACCTGGACGGAGCCCTCCGGATCGCAGGTCGTGTTGACCCTCAAGGCCGACGGGAAAAAGCCGATCACCTTCCCTGCGCGTCTGATTGTCGAAAAACACACCGAAGTCGGTGTGACGACCTTTAACGAGAACGGGGTCACGTATCTGCAGGATTTTCACACCCCCAAGCAAACGTTCATCCTTTCCGGCACCCCGAGCGCACCCAAATAGCGACCCTCTAGAGCTCGGTGCCCCGGATGACAAGCCGGGGACTCGTATCATACAAGCCGAATTCGAGCCCCTGCGCGCTCTCGCATCTTGACGGCTCCACGGCACTTACGGCCGAGGTACGAGAGCTCGTACGCGTTGAGACTTGTTCAGCGACCGTCGGCCATTCGATTCTGCTTTGGTCATCGCTCTCGATTCCCCATATCCCGTTCCTTTATGTCCTTCGGAACTTTTCATGGACCCGACACCCGAACACGAACGTGACCTTGACTTCGATTCTGCTTCTCATCCGATCTCGGGTCGATGTGGCATGGCTCGCCCTCAAGCTTTACCACGAGCCTGTTCCTTGCCCGGCTAAGCCGTCGCTACGGAGTCAAGCAGGCAGCGGCATAGTCCCAACCGCCCGGGAGGCTTGAAGATGATCGAAACATCAGCAATCCGGCGCGCAGTGGTTCGGAGGAAGAGTGATATGCGGTCGCGGGCACGTTGGAGTTGGTCGGTTGTCGGATTTCTTCGAGCGAGCGGCCTGGCAGGACTTCTCCTTGCGACGCCCCTTGGCGGGCAGAACCGGTCGGGGTCCGTGGCGGACGTAGCTGGCGTCCTCTCAACGACCGAGGGCAACGCTGTCGCCGGCGCAACTGTGACTGTTCTCGCCGATGGCGCACAACAACGGAAGTCGAGCGCGGTGACAGGAAGCGATGGACAATTTGCGCTCCCCGGGCTCACGCCAGGTCGATATACGGTCACGGTCGAAATCCCTGGCCGAGCCCCGACTCTACCGACGATGCTCAATCTGGCGGACACAACGGTCACTCTTACGGTCTCCGATCAAAACACGTTGACCGTCACAGCCGAACCACACGCTCAGGCCCCGGTGACTCCGAAGGCTAACTCCGGCGCAACTTCGAATGCGACCAGCTCAACCGGCGGCGAGAAGTTATCGAGCCAGTCGGTGAGCGAATTGCCGCTCAACGGCCGCGACTTCAGCACGCTGCTGCTGCTGGCAGCAGGAACGATGACCGATGTCAATGGCGCGACCAACTTCACGCAACAATTCGCCATTAACGGGCAAAGGGGGGTCGAAGCAGTGTTCGCGATGGACGGGGCCGACATCAGCGACCCGGAAATGGGCGGTACCATTTTCACCAACTTTAATGTCGACGCGATTCAGGAGCTCGCATCGAGCTCCGGCTGGATGCCGGCGGAGATCGGACGCGGTGCCGCCGGATTCACGGACATCGTCACCCGATCGGGAAAGACCGGTTTCCATGGGTCGTTCTTCGAGTTTCTGCGCAACTCCAACCTCGACGCGCGCAACTACTTCGACCACCCGTCCATTGCGGAACCGGGGCGGATTCCGCCTTTCCGAAGGAACGAGTTCGGATTCACCAACGGCGGCCCGGTCGTGCTGCCCCATGTTTATAACGGGCGGAGTCGGACTTTTTACTTCGGCGAATATCAAGGTTTCCGGCAGTTGCTGGGGACAACCCAGGTACTGGCCGTGCCGACTGCGGCCGAGCGCGCCGGCCAGGACGCGGTGACCTACCCGGACGGAAGTACGGACATGCTTCAAGTCCCGGTGAATCCCCAGATCGCCGCAGTGCTGGCGCGCTATCCGTTGCCAAACAATCCGACCGGTGCATATGGAGCGCGGACCTATGCGGCGCCCTCGAACGTTGTGACGAATGCGGATCAGTTTTCGATCCGCATCGACGAGAAGCTAAGCGAGAAGGGACAGTTTCTGGGCCGGTTTTCCTACGACAATCTGACCGGACCGACGACCAATCCGGATCAGACGCTGCTCGATCCGAGCTTTGGCGTGGAGTATGTGGACCGCCAGCGTAACGTGGTGTTCAGCTACACCCGCACCTCATCGCCCCGGTACCTGTGGTCGGCCTCGCTGAGTATTACACGGTCCACGCCGTCGTTCCCCACGGCGAACCATATCGATCCCGCGCTGAAATTCGTCGATGGACTGTTTGAACCATTCGATTCGGCGGCCGGGTCGGTGATGTCAGCGTTTGGGAACCTCTTTCAGGGGCAGCTGAACTTTCAGTGGACTTCTCTCAGGCATACGCTCAAGTGGGGTGTCGAGGGGCGGTTCAACAGGGACACGACCTATTTCGGGACCAGCCCAAACGGGGAGTATGATTTCGGCGGCGGCACCGTGTATTCGCCAACGTTCATTGGGTCGGCGAGCGGCGAGCACAATGTCGAGCCGGGCGCTCCGCTGCCCGATACTCTGAGCAGCCTGCTGATCGGATACCCCTACGGGTACACGATCGGCGTGGCGCCACCTTATTTCTCGAATGGAGCGCACATCGGTCCCGCAGCGGTCAATCGCAACGACGGAAACGCCTATGTCGAGGACACGTGGAAGATCAACGACCGCTGGGCTATCGATTATGGGCTTCGCTTCGAGGTCTATACGCCCATTACCGAGCGAGCGCATCGGACATCGAGTTTTCTGAATCCGTTTCCCGCTCCCGGAGTGGGACAGCAGTATCTGATCAATCCGCAGCCGACCTATCAGATGGGCTCGAACGACTGGGGCCCGCGGGTCCAGATCGACTGGAATGCGCCGGGGCAGGTGCGCGTGCATGCCGGCGGCGGCATCACTGTGATTCCGCCTAACATCTGGCAGGACAACCTGCTGACCGGATCAACGCCGTTTGTTGTCTATCCGCGCGTCAATGCGGCCCAAAGCGGAGAAATCGCCTACGGATTCCAGATTACGCCGAGTGAACTTCCTCGAACCTATACGCCCCAGGGCGAGGATGTGTTTTCGAGTGGCGATCCAAAGAAGGTACCGCCCAACACGGTGATGGACGTCGATCGTTACCAGCAGGATCTAGCCGCGCTGTCGCCTGGGCACCAGCTTTCTCTGCTCAACCTGAGCGCGATGGACCCCAAGTTCGGCAATGGACTCCTGCAAACGTGGACGCTGGGATTGGAACGCAGGTTCGGTGGCCTGACGGCCGATGCCGCATACGTGGGAACCGAATCGTTTCGCCTGCCGCGCATGTCGTATCCGAACGCTTACCCGGGAGCCGAGGCCGGTCTGGCGCCGTACACGAATTTCGACAGGAACGGCACCGTGACGGGAGGCTTCGGATTCGAGTCTGTGGTCACCGATACGGCACACTCGTCCTACAACGCATTGCAGACCTCGTTGGCTGGGCAAGTAGGTCACCGTGGTCCGGGTGTGCAGGCCGGTTACACGTGGGGTAAATCGCTGGACGATGTCAGCGGCCTACAGGGCGGTACCGGCTCGGCCGGGGCAGTGGTTCTTTTCAGCCCGCAGAATCCGTTCAACACGCACGCCGAGAAAGGTCCATCGAACTTCGACGTGACGCATGCCTTCACGCTGAGCGCGGCTGAGAATTTGCATCTGGAGGATCTCCGATTTCTGCCCTCCCGCGCTCAGGTGATGACCAAGGGCTGGCAGCTGTTGAGCATTTCGACGATTACCAGTGGATCGCCCTTCACTGTGTACTCGGGTCTCCAGCAGACCGGATTTGGAACCACAGGCGCCGATCGCCCCGATCAGATTGGCACGCCGCACCTTTCCACGGCCAAAAGCGCAACGCGCCAGAGAGAAGACTATTTCGGTCTCGGCGCGAGCAATGCCAGTTTCTTCTCCATCCCCATCGGAATACCAGGAGGAAGCGGACCGAACTCCGGACGCTTCGGAACACTGGGACGCAACACGTTCCGCGGGCCGGCCTACTACGACTTTGACTATGCCCTGATCAAGACGACGCCCATCGGGCGCCGGCAAAGTGGGCTGGAACGGTCAGACCTCCAGTTTCGGGGAGAGTTTTTCAACTTGTTCAACGTGGTGAACATGGGATTGCCCGCCAACACCATCGAGGGCTCTGGGTTTGGCGTCATCAACAAGACCGCCGGCACCTCGAGGCAAATTCAGTTTTCTCTCAAGCTTATCTATTGAGTAAAGTTTGAGAAGGATTTCGAACCGTCGTTACGTTTCATGAGGAGAGCTGTGATGCATTGGAAAAAACATTCAAGATTCGCCTTGCTGTGCCTGTCGTTGTCGATTGCCGCTCGCGCCTTGGCTGGTGCTCAGGATGGTCCCTTCAGCCCGGAGGCCAAGCAGAAGGCCGAAGAACTGTTGAAACAGATGACGCTGGAGGAGAAGGTTGGCCAGCTCGATCAGGCGGCCGGAATCGTCATGGCCGGAATTGCCAACGAGAAGCCGGACAGCCTCATTGTTCAGGGCCGGGTCGGCTCGATCCTTTGGCTCAATGACGTGCACGAGATCAATCGCCTCCAGCATCTTGCGGTGGAAAAGTCACGTTTGCACATTCCCATTCTGTTCGGGTTCGATGTGATCCATGGATACCGCACCGTGTTTCCGGTCCCGCTGGCGATGGCCTCGTCGTGGGATCCCCCGGTTGAAGAACAGGCCCAGCACTGGGCGGCAGAGGATGCGCGCGCGGCGGGCATCGAGTGGACATTTACACCGATGGTGGATATTGCGCGCGACGCGCGGTGGGGCCGCATTGTGGAAGGGGCCGGCGAGGATCCTTACCTGGGCGCTGCCATGGCTCGAGCGCAGGTCAATGGATTTCAGGGTGCCCAATTCGGACCGAACAGCGTCATGGTCTGCGTCAAACATTTTGCCGGCTACGGAGCCGCTGACGGTGGGCGGGACTACGACGCCTCGTATGTGCCCGAAGAGTTGATGCGCAACGTTTATTTGCTCCCCTTCCATGCCGCAGAGGAGGCAGGCGCCGCGAGCTTTATGAGCGCTTACATGGATCTGAACGACGTGCCTGCCAGCGGGAACCATTGGCTGCTCACCGACGTTTTGCGCAGCGAGTGGGGCTTTAAGGGCATTGTGCTCTCGGACGCCTTTGCGGTCGGGAACCTGGAAACGCACGGGTTTGCCAAAGACCCCGAAGACGCAGCCTATAAGGCGATCACGGCTGGCGTGAATATGGACATGGCCAGCCAGACCTACACCCGCAATCTTGGCGGGCTGGTGAAAGACGGTAAGGTGACCGAGGCCTCCATCGATCAGATGGTACTGCCCATTCTCGAAGCCAAATACGATCTGGGTCTGTTTGACCATCCTTATGTCGATGAGTCCAAAGTCGACACGGCGCTCGATCGGCCGGAAGGCCTGGCCCTGGAGCGCAAACTAGCCGGGCGGTCCATGGTGCTGCTGCGCAACGAGGATCACGCGCTGCCGCTTTCCAAGGGGTTGAAGAAAGTGGCTGTGATTGGTCCGCTTGCTGACTCGGCGCGCGATATTGAAGGAGGTTGGACGGTCGAAGGCTTGTTCGGGCCCGGTGGCAAGAGTCATCCCGTCACGGTATACGCGGGAATCAAAGAGAAACTCGGAGCGAATACCGAGGTCGAGCTTGTGAGTGGACCCTCACCCTCGCGCGTTTTTCCCAGCCCGATCGACCCGACAGGAACCAGCAAGCCGCTTCCGGCGCCGACGCCGAAACAGACCGAGGACTGGATCGAAAGGGCCAAGGCAGCTGCTCGGAATGCCGACGTCGTCGTAGCAGTGATGGGCGAAATGGCCAACATGAGTGGCGAAGCCGCATCGCGGGCCACGCTCGATCTGCCCGGCATTCAGGAGCAGATGCTCGAGGAGGTGGTCGCCATGGGCAAGCCGGTTGTGCTCGTGCTCGAAAACGGGCGCCCGCTCGACCTTCGCTGGGCGTCCGAGCACGTGCCGGCCATCCTGGAGGCGTGGTATCCAGGCACCCAGGGTGGCAACGCCGTGGCCGATGTGCTCTTTGGAGACGTCAATCCGGCCGGCAAGCTGCCCATCAGCTGGCCGCGCACAGCGGGTTCGGAGCCTCTCTACTACAATCACAACCTGACCCACGATCCGGAGGATCGCCCCAATTTCACCTCGCGGTCGTGGGACGTCAGTTCAAAGCCGCTTTATCCCTTTGGCTATGGGCTCAGCTACACCAAATTTGAGTTCGCCAATCTGCACCTGACCAAAACCACAATGGCTGCCGGGGACACCAACCAAGTCAGCGTGGACGTGACGAATAGGGGCTCGGTGCCGGGCGACGCCGTCGCCGAGGTCTACATCCATCAGCGATACGGATCGGCTTCTCGACCTGTCCGGCAATTGGAGGGATTCAAGCGAGTCCCCTTGCAGCCGGGCGAAACCAAGACCCTCACCTTCCCTCTGGGGCGACATGAACTCCAGTTCTGGGACCCGCAGTCGAAGCGGTGGGTTGTCGAACCCTCGGAGTTTGACGTCTGGTCCGGAGGAGACTCGCGTGCAAGTCTGCACGCAGATTTCACCGTCACCGAGTAATCATGAAGCCCCTACCCCGGCCTGGGACGAATCTACCCCCCGATCCATCTCAGCCATCAGGGGATTCCCTCACAGATATCGTTCTGGGCGTTCGGGGTAGTCATTAACTTCCTGCGTCGGATCGATGCTGGAGGGCGATTGGAGCTCGTCGGAGGCGCTAACGACGATGCACCTCTACGTGAAGGTCTGGGAGGCTACCAACGGGGATTCTGTTGAGCCCTTTGCTCCATTTCCGTGCCCCTACTCCGTCCTTAAGGTCTGGATGGGATTGAGTCGCGAGGCGCGCCATGCGGGAATGGCACAAGCCAGCGCTACCACGACAAGCAGTGTTGCAATGACTGCGACGAAGACTGTCGGGTCGAATGGCCGCGTTCCAAAGAGCATTGACTCGATCAACTTGACCGATCCGGCGCTGGCCAGGAGACCCAGGAGCAATCCGAAGAGAGCTGGCCGAAGCCCGTCGACGAGCATGAGCCAAAGAACGTGCGCTCGTTGAGCACCGAGCGCAATGCGAATGCCCATCTCCGTCGTCCGTCGCGCCATGATGTAAGAAAGCACGCCGAACAATCCGACCCCAGCCAGCAGCAATGACAATCCAGCGAAGGCCAGGAGCAGGTTCGCGTCGAATTTGGCTTCGAGCGTGCTGCGGCCGAGGAGCTGATCCATCGTCACGACATCCGAGACAGACAGATCGCGGTCCATGCCCGCGAGAAGGCGCTGAACGGGCATCGCAAATTGCGTCACGTCGCTGTGCGCGCGAATCATGAGCGTGGCCGAGTTGATGTCTGTGGCGGCAAGGAGCGGAAAGTACATGATGGGAGGCGGGGGCTCGGCGGGGCTGGTGCGGGTGTCGCCGACGATGCCGACGATCTCCGAGCCCGTTTGGTTGTATGTGGTCATGTGCTTCCCGATCGGATCCTCGTTGGGAAAGAACTGGCGTGCAAACGCGTCTGAGATGATGATCTGCGTCGAATGGCCAGGACGCTGATTGCTGCTGAAGGTGTGGCCCTTCAGCAGCGGGATCCCGAGCGCGGCAAAATAGCCAGCATCGCACCAGCGGTTATTGGCGTCATTCGTTTTTCCCAGGGGCAGCGGCGGATGCTCGAGGATAGTGAATCCGTCATCGCCGCCCCCTCCATTGCCCGGTACAAAATCGATCAGGCCCGCCGCTTGAATACCCGGAATATTGCGCACACGTGCGAGAAATGACGAGAAAAAATTGCTAACCTGCTTGGGCTGCTTGTAGCTTGCCTTGGGCAGCGAGAGATCCATCTTGAGAACGTTGTCAGTAAGGCAGCCGAGATCGGAGGAGCGAAGTTGCGAGTAGCTCTTGAGCAGAAGGCCCGCGCCAATCAGCAGCACGACCGTCAATCCCACTTGCAGTGACAACAGGACCGAGCGAAGACGCGTCCGCGCGACGACTCGCGCAGCGCCTGGAGAGCCTGATCGCCACGCGTCGAGAACGACGAGATGGCTCCTGCGAATGCTGCGCACAGGACGACCAGACCGACGGTGAAGGCAACGATGAAACCATCGACAGCGATCGAAACGGCGCGAGGCACATCGTGCCGCGCACTGGCAAACCAGTGCAGCACCCCAACGGCCAGGAAAAATCCGAGAGCCCCGCTGGCGACACAGATCAGAAGACTCTCGATCAGATGCTGGCTTAGCAGTCGCATCTTGCTTCCGCCGAGCGCCGTACGAATGGCGTGCTCCTTGCGCCGCACTGCCGCGCGCGCCACCAGCAAGTTGGCCACATTAAGGCAAGCGATCAGCAGCACGCAGGCCGTAGCGGCCAATAGCGCGTAGAGGGGTGTCTTTATCGGCCCCACTATCGAATTAAGCAAGGAGCGGCCGTTCGCGGCGATGCCGATGTAGGGCATGTCCGGATGCTGATCGTCAATGCGACGCGTGATGAGAGTGAGGTCGGCAACCGCCTGCGTCTCGGTCACGCCCGGCTTGAGACGGCCGATGGCCTCGAACCCATGTGCATCGAGCATCTTCATCCGCTCGGGTTTTTCTGCCTGGTAAATCGGCGTCCAGAGCAGCACCGTCGGGGTGAGAGAGGTAAAGCTTGGACCCGAAAAGGAAAAGAAAGGCGGCATCACGCCAATCACGGTGTGCGGCACGGAATCGAGCAGGATGGTCTTGTTCACGATCGCCTGATCTCCGCCAAACCGCCGCTGCCATAATCCCCAGCTCAACAGCACCGTGGGATTGGCCGACGGCTTGTCGTCGTCGGCCGTGAAATTGCGCCCCAGCGCAGGCCGTACGCCCAGTAGCGGGATCGTGTTCCACGAGAGATTCCCGGCGTGAACCACTTCGGGAGGTTGTCCCCCTGCGCTCGATAGGTCATAGTCCTTCGAGCCTGCGATGGCTATATCGTCAAGTGTTTGGTTGTGCTCCTTCCATTCGGCATAGATGCCGGGAGCATTGGTGTTGTAGGGAGAGTCTTGCCCGCCGGCAGAGACATTTTCATAGAGCCGCACCAGGCGCGAGGGATCGGCGTAGGGCAACGGGTTCAGCAGCACCGAACGTACAATGGCGAAGAGGGCCACGTTGCCCCCGATGCCAAGCGCCATAACGAGGATCGCAATGGAGGCAAAGCCCGGCGTGCGCAGCAGAGTCCGCGCGCTTAATCGCGCATCGTTCAGAAACAGTTCCACACCGCCCCAACTCCATGTATCGTGCGTCTGGTCACGCAGGGTGATCGGATTTCCAAAAGCCCGCAGCGCGGCGAGGCGCGCCTCTGCCGCGCTCATGCCGCGGGCAATATTTTCTCCGATCTGCCGGTCGATGTGATCGCGCAGCTCTTCGTCGAGCTCCGCCGCCAGACGGTTGCGACGAAATAGGGAACGGAGCCGCAGCGGTATCGTGTATATCCAGTGCTCAAGCCGCATCCTCACACCTCCGTCAGCCCCACCACACTGGAAATGGCAGTGGAGATTCGCTCCCAGTTGGCCGCTTCCCATTCGAGATATCGCTTCCCGAGCCGCGTCAGCGAATAGAACTTCGTCCGCCTGTTGTTCTCGGTCGGTTTCCACTCCGCCTGAATCCAGCCCTGATGTTCCAGCATGTGCAGCGCAGGGTAGAACGATCCGTCGCTCACCTTCAGCACCTCGCCGGAAACCTGCTTGCGCCTCTGGCTGAGAGCCCAACCGTGAAGAGGCTCTAGGGCCAGTATCTTGAGGACTAACAGGTCCAAGGTGCCTTGGACGAGGTCAGATGGTTTGCTCATATCTACTCCCCATGGTTACCGAGGGATGATAGCGCATCTTCCCTCGGTAAGCAAGAGGAGCGCCTGCCACTATTGGTATCGAACGTCTCGATGATTGGGGTCGGGAAATAAGAATTTCCGAGTCTGCCCGGAAGAAAAGTATAAAATTTCATTGTTTTGGCGTTTTATATGAGGCAGTGAAAATTGACAACTCCGCTTGTATTGATTAAGATGTTTATTATCAATGCATGATTTCTGGATTGAGATGTGTTGACTGTATATGGCGTCGAATAACCATTTGAGAGAGCTTTGTGAGGGCTTGGCGACAGGCAAGCTGCTGCCGTTGAATGTCCAAGCCAACGTACTTCATTGTGACGAGGCCATACCCAACGCAGGCAGACCAGTTCAGGCAGATGCATTGATCGAATTCCGCATAAAGGAAGTCCAGCAGGAACAGATCACGGCGGTCCTCGAATTCAAATCTCGATTGACTCCGCTAATTCTTGAGGGAACGATTCACCAAATCCTGGGAATCTCGAACTCCCTGCGGGCGTCGGCTCCGTACCGGGATGTGTATCCCATGGTCGGCGCGCCATACATCTCAGAATCCGTCCGGAACCGCTGCAAGGAACTCGGGATCGGTTATGTGGACTTGAACGGAACACTTCTACTTGCACGCAGCAACATCTACGTGGATGTCGTTCGGCCTGCAACGGCATATAAAAGCCCACAAGGCATCAAACGCATCTTTTCAGGCAAGTCTCGCCGCATTGCCAGGGTGATGCTCGTTAATCCGTTCAAGGCATTTCGTCTGGAGGAGATTGCTTCCGAAACCCAGCTTAGTGTTGGCCAGGTTTTTCAGGTCACCAAGCGCCTTCATGAGGACGGATTTCTGGAGCGAACACCAGAGGGCCGAATGCTAACGAAGCCTCGTCAATTGCTCAGGCTATTCACGAAGGAGCTGCGGACGGATTTTCAAGAAAAGCGGCGCGTATTCAGAGGATTCACCGAGATGTCGCAGACACGAATGGCGGAAGAATTGGCTCGTTTCTGTGAGAAGAGGCGAATACGCTGCGCGTTTACGCTGAGCAGCGGACTTGAGCCGCATGAGCGGAATCTGAGGGAAGACGTCACTGCCGCATATATTGATATTGATGGGAATGAAATCAGGAACGAACTGCGGCTCGAAGCAGTTGGAAGAGGCGCCAACATTGTTCTGATGACGCCGCCGGAACCGGATAACACCGATGCCGGCGGCGTTTTCTACAAGACCCGCAGACTGACGAATGACATAGAGGGTGTGAATCCAATTCAGCTATACGTGGATTTCAGTTTGCAGGGCGGCCGCGGCGAAGAGCAGGCAGAATTCCTGATGGAACACACACTGGGGCTTCATCAATAGTGCCAGACACAATCGACATCACGAACCAATTCCCTCCCACACGCGAGAGGATTGTGCTCCTGGAGTTGCTGCGCGTTGTGCACCGCCTCCAGAACGAAGGGATCGAGGTCGTGATTTGCGGCGGCTGGGTCCCCTTTTTGAAGCAGCTTGCAAGAGAGAACAGAACTGAGCACTTGGGGAGCTTGGATATTGATTCGCTGTTTCGGCAGGCAGCACGAGAGCCAGTTGTTATCGACCAGATAAAAAGGCTGCTAGTCGACAGTATGGAATTTGAACCGAGCAGAGCGCACGCGTTTCGCTACGAGAAGTTAGTCGAAGGCAACGTCGTCCAACTTGATCTGCTGGCGGATTTCCCGCGCAGAGACAATGACGAGTCGGTGCGGCGAATTCAGGGAATCGAGAGCGCACTCGATCTATGCTTGGTTGACGGTGCCGAGGACCTCGCAGGCCATGTCGAAACAATCCGAATCAGTTGGCTCGATGGTGATAGCACGGAGACCTGCGACATCACGATTCCCGATCCGGTGGGCTTCCTGATGCTCAAAGCAGAAGTCTGCCGCTATCGCGAGACAACCAAGGACTCCTACGACATTTATTACTATTGTCGATTCTCGGAAGAGCCCGAGTTGATTCGACAGAAGCTCGAAGCCGCGACAGGAGAGCCGGCCGTGCGCCGAACCGTCGCTGCTTTGCAGCGAATGTTCCAATACGAGGACAGCAAGTGGGTGGATTTTGCACTCGATCACATGAACATTGCGGGGGAGGAACGCGACCGAGAAGCGCGGTTCATCGTGCGATCGATTGCAAAGATTGTTGAGGGTCTCTAGCGCCCAGATGGTCGAAACCTGTTATGACCATGACAATCTAGGTTCTCGGTTCACAGCCCCATCTGAATGCCCGGCAGCACCGATTGTTCGACGGGCGTTCTTCCGACAGCCTGGAAAAAGTCAAGGGCCACACTCTTGTCGACTTCCGTGCTCAGGCGCGCGGGCAGCCGGGTGGCGTCGTCGGTGAAGATTCTTGCCTCGAAGCTCGCGCGCGACACCGAGACATACGCGAAGCGGCTGTTGAGCAAGTCGGGATGGACACCGGTATCGGCATAAATGAGAACCCATTCGGCTGTGAGGCCTCGAGCGCTGTGGCTGGTGACGGCATAGCCGTGGTCGAAGTGGCGGTGCTCTGTTGCATTGAATTCGACCTTGCGGTTTTCATCGAGCCGCGCGGCAATGCGACCATCCGGGGAGATGGATTCGATCACAGCGAGATCGCGGTTTGCGACGCCAAGCGATTTTTCAGGTGCTGTGAACTGGACGCGGTCGCCGACGGAAAACTCGTGGGCGACCTCCCGGTAGACGCTGACTCCGGTAAGTCGCCGCGGATCGTAGGTAGTGAGTTCACAGGACGCCTTTTCAACTGTCAATAGGTTGGCGGAAGGATTGATTGCGGCGACAGTTGCATAAGAACCACCCTCAATTCCAACGCTCTTGCTGCCGCGCGAGTACCGCACCACATCGCCGGCTTCATAAAGCAGCCAGCCTTGTTCCAGCGCCGTATCGTGTTCGCCCCAACGAAGAGATCGATCCAGAAGCAGAGCCTCCGGCTCGCTCAGCGTCCAGACCACTGCCTCGACCGTGTCCCGGCCAAGTTGTTCCAGTGCCCGGATGCGCTGATAGCCGTCGATCACCAGATAACGATCGGCTTGCCCGGCGGCAACCACAACGATCGGCATCTGCTGACCGTTGACTGCCAACGAGGCCAGAAGCTTCCGCTGCGCCTCGGGCTGATGCACCCGAAGATGCTCAAGACGACGCTCCAGTTGATGAAATTCCAGACGCATATCCAGCCTGTCCGCCTCCACCACTCCACTTTGCAACAGGCCCGAACTGGTAGTACGCCTCCATCCCCCCCTACTTGGCATGGATCTCCATTGGAATCAATACAATAGATAACGAACTCCTCTTGCGCGACGCGAACCAGTAGTGTGCCAATAACCCCTATGAAATCTGCATCTTACGCCACGAACTCCTCTTGCGCGATATCCCAGGGAAGTTGATTCAAAGCCTCCTACTTGGTACAGATCTCCATTAGAATCAATACAATAGACAGCGAACTCCTCTTGCGCGGAGCGAACCAGTAGTGTGTCAATAACCCCTATGAAATCTGCACCTTACGCCACGAACTCCTCTTGCGCGATATCCCAGGGAAGTTGATTCAAAGCCCCTACTTGGTATGGATCTCCATTGGAATCAATACAATAGACAGCGAACTAGTCTTCCGCGAAGCGAACCAGTAATGCGCCCATAACCCCTATGAAATCTGCACCTTGAACCCCGAACTGGTCTTGCGCGATATCCCAGGGGAGTTGATTCAAAGGGGAAGGCAATCGCAGCGCTTTTAGGGGCGGATCCAGCTTGCTTCGATCCTGAATCCGGCGTCCGGCAAAGTAATCCGGATGCCGGGCCACCCACTCCGCTTGGTTCCTCTGCTGGCGCAACCGCTGGCAATGCATGCCCGCTGGCGCGGACCTACTCGGTTGTTGGGACGGAACCAGCGATGGCAGATACAGCAGGGACGCTTCGACGCGGAGGGCATAATGATTCATCATCCCGACCGCGGAACATTCCCCTCAACCGCAACCTTGATTACCGGACAGGTGGGTCAGTTTTGAAAAGCATACCCGGGTAACTTCCCAAAAGCGCCGAAGTAAAGACCGATGTGTCGCCGACGCGGAGGAATTCCAATCATGTTTCGCCCCCCCCAGCGGGATACCCAACGTGTGTCCCGGCCGGTACCATCTGTCCACTCCCCCGCCCAGACCGGTGCGAGACCGTCTATTGGTCCGACGCTTTATCATCCTGCAACGGCTGGAGCACTTGGGAGTGCGCCTCCTGTTTACTGGCCAACGGTTTCTAGCGCTCTGCAGCAGAGGCCTCGCGTTCCTGGCAGTGCACCGCCGGTATATCGGCCACAGGCAATTCAGCGCCAGACTACGCCCGCGCCTTACCTGCCGGGTGTTTCGACTGCAGCGCAGGCTTCGTCAGGAAATTCGTTTGGCGTGAATCGACCGGCACCGCCGGTGTATCGGCCGACAGGGCGCATCCGGTGCGCACAACTGCCGGTGCGTCGGCAGGCTCGGCGCCTCCGGTTTACAAAGCTCCACGGCCAGTTGTGGCGATGGCGGTTCAGCAGAAAGGCGTTACTGCGCCAGGAATGCAGGGGCGCGAAATCCAGATACGGCAACTTTCTGATGGCTGAGCCGACAGGAAGCCACGGTTTCGATCCTACGGAGTTTACCGGTGTTCCGATCATTATTGAGGTGCCGGTTCCTGCAAAAGATGTGGAGGCTGCCCGCGACAAGGTCAATCGACTGGTAGGGACCGGCAGGCATCGGACGCAAGCTGTTGCCTTCGTGTTTGAGGTTAACAGCAGGCTCACCATCGATTCCAAGGATAAGGACGATTTCAAAGTCAGTACTGTCAGTGACCATACAGCCAACGCCAAACTGGCGGAGCTCAATGCTGTCTGCCGGGCATTGGCCGCGCACATGGAAAGTAATGGTCTGTTCGGCGGCTGCTTTCCGATGGTGTTTGTTCCAACGGGTCCTGAAGGCGGCTACACTTTCCCCTTTCTTGAAAGCCGCAGCATACTGACACGCCATACCGGAGTGCAGTTAGTGCATCAAGCTATGCGGGAATTAGCTAAGGAAGTGGGCTTTCCGCCGGTGGTTCGCGGAATGGATAACGACGTGTCGCAAGACCCGCTTTTGAACCTCCCTGAGAAAGCGCCTGAAGTGCCTGAAGGAACGCCTGAAGTTGAAAAGCTCAGAGGCTGAAACTGCAAGCCAGGGCATCGACGAAGCTATCCACGCTACTGTCAGACGTGAGCTCGAGCCGCCTATCAATGTTTAGCGGGGGATACAACTGGAATCCGGCGAATATTAATGAGGCTAAGCTGACCCAGTTGGAAATCACGCCGGCTCAGGGAATGATTCCATTTCTTCGGCGTATGGTCAACGAGGTGAATAAGAGTGAACACCTTGTGCGGACTGAGTTGGCAAAGACCGTGTACGCTAAATCCATCTATTATCCGGAGCCAAATGTGTATATGGGCCTGGATCTGCGCGCGTCCGGGACAAAGGCTCAGGAGGACGAAGCGAAGTCTCTTAAGTTGGGCTCATCGCAGCAGAAGGAAAGCACACACTATGCAAAATTGCCTGCAGCCAAGTCTGGTATGCATGTTTCTTTATTAACCACATACAAACCGCTCAAAGATTACTTTGATGACTTCCTTAAATATTTCGCCAAAGTATTTTCGGGAACTGTGAAGCCGTCCAAGCACGACATCATTCAGGTTGTGACCTCGGTCCGGCAGAGCCACCTGGATATTGGCAAAGTGAAGGGTAACCTGGAGTGGCACGGAGTCGATGTCGATAAGGAGGTCCCGAGTCAGGTTTTTCAAGCGATTGAATTAAATGCGAACAAGGTAGGGCAAGAACGGTTAACAACTTGTGCCGACACGATATTTAACGCCTGTAATCTGTTGCACCCTGCAGTGATGAGCGGCGGCGCCACAGCGAGCGCTTCGGTTCACGTTTGATTTTGAATTGAATGAGAAAATGCGAGAAGAACGCTCCAAGTTACCGGATCGAATGTCGCTAGGTGTCTTCCCTGTACAGAAAAGCGCTTCCACGGTCAATGTCGCGAAAGCGCCAAAGTGACCTCCTCATCCGTGTAGTTCAGATCGATATCGAATTCGCCGGTGAACCCGGTCTTGTCGAGGACCGGTCGTTGTTGGAAACGGTGCTCTCTACACTGAAAAGCGATATCACTTGATAAAGGAGCCAAAGGGAAACCTTGAGGTATTTGAGAGTAAGCTCACTATGTCCTAAGAATCTAATGCCATCTGGAGAGTTCGGCGTCATGCGACGTTGATGGACACAATTTTTTTGTCTCGCAGGGTCTTGATATCGCGCATAGGTGGCTGGCCGAAGAAGCGACTGTATTCGCGGTTGAACTGGCTTACGCTTTCGTAGCCGACCTCGTAGGCCGCGCTGGTGGCATCCATGCCGTCCATCAGCATGCGCTGCCGCGCCATCTGCAGGCGAAGCTTTTTCTGATATTGAAGCGGGCTCATCGCCGTGAGGGCACGGAACTGGTGGTGGAGCGTTGACACTCCCATGCGGGCGGTAGTCGCGAGGTCCTCGATGTGCAGGGGCTTGGCGTAGTTGGCGCGAAGCCAGGCGATGGCGCGTGCGGTGCGGTGGCTGAGGTCGCCCGTGGTTGCGATGGCGCGGAGACGTTCGCCTTGCGGAGTGCGGAGGATGCGGTAGAGGATTTCGCGCTGGATAAGATGGCCGAGGAACGGGATGTCCTCGGGAGTATCGAGAAGATCGATCAGTCGGGAGCAGGCGTCGAGCAGGCCGACGGTGGTTTCGCCAACCACGATTCCGCGGTGCTTAACGGAGGCTGCAGGCTCGGGAAGTTCTTCGCGGCTGAGCACCTCGCGCACAGTGGGCATGTCGAGACCCAAAAACATCGAGAGCATCGGGACCTGTTCTGAGGCTTCGATGATCTGGCTTTCCGCTGGAACATCGATGGAGGAAAGCAGGAAGGACGATTCGTCGCAGAGGTACACGATGCCGTTAAGGTTGACGCGCTTTCGACCCTGGACGAAGACCGTGAGGCTGGGTTCGTAGGTAGCGAGAAAGCAGGCCGTAGGCGTGGTGCGGCGGTAGAGCGCCATGCCGGGGACAGAAGTTGGGTTCTTACCCGGCGAGGGAGCGTGCGCCGCGATCTTCAAGGCCAGGTCTTTGCGCATGCCGATCGCGGCTGCGTTCTGGGTGCTGCGTTTTTCGGTTGGTTTCGCCATGTTGGCTGCGCCGTCTCCGTCTCCAGCTAGCGTACCCGAGATGGGTGGCGGTATGCACAAAATCTGGCGTGCAGACAGAATCAGGCAAAAGATTGGCAGGATTAGGAAAGCGGCAGTTCGATCCCGTTCGCTACTGTGGGAGTTGTGCGGTAGACGGAGGAGAACCAGATGAAGAAACGCAAGCTGGGAAAGAGCAATTTGGAAGTGTCGGCGATTGGACTGGGCTGCATGGGAATGAGCTTCGGCTATGGGCCGGCCGGAGACAAGCAGTCGATGATCGCGTTGATACGAGCCGCAGTGGAGCGGGGAGTCACCTTTTTCGATACAGCAGAAGTGTATGGTCCGTTCACGAACGAAGAGCTTGTGGGGGAGGCGTTGGCCCCGGTCCGCGACCAGGTGGTGATCGCGACGAAGTTCGGGTGGGAGCCGAACAGGCAGGACGGCGGCAAGTGGAACGCGTTGAACAGCCGGCCGGAGCATATTCGGGAGGCGTTGGAGGGCTCGTTGAAGCGGCTGAAGGTCGAGGTCATCGATCTTTACTATCAGCATCGCGTCGACCTGAACGTGCCGATTGAGGATGTTGCAGGCACAGTGAAGGACCTGATCCGGGAGGGTAAGGTGAAGCATTTCGGGCTGTCGGAGGCGGGCGCGCAGACGATTCGCCGGGCTCACCGAATCCAGCCTGTGGCGGCACTGCAGAGCGAATACTCGCTGTTTTTTCGAGAGCCAGAAGATACGGTGATGCCTACCCTGAAGGAACTCGGAATCGGCTTTGTGCCGTTCAGCCCGCTTGGAAAGGGTTTCCTGACTGGAAAGATTGACTCCGAGACCAAGTTCGATAGTACCGACTTCCGCAATACGGTGCCGCGCTTCAGTCCAGAGAATCGCAAAACAAATCGGGCATTGGTCGATGTGATTACCGCGTTCGGGGACAAGAAGAAAGCCACGCCCGCTCAAATCGCCCTTGCCTGGCTGCTTGCGAAGGAGCCTTGGATCGTTCCAATTCCGGGCACGACGAAGCTTTCACGTCTGGATGAAAACCTGGGTGGCGAAACCATCGAACTCACGAGTGACGAAGTCGAGTCTCTTGAAGACGCTTCATCAAAGATCGAGCTGGAGGGCGCACGCTACTCGCCATTCTACCAGTCGTTGGTTGGCCGATGAGCAGCGCACGAATCAAGACAATTGCCAGCCTCGTCCTTGTCGCGATGGCTCTCACTCTCTCCGCCTCAGCGCAAACTGCAAGGAAGGATCGTGGGCGAGACAAATTGATCGGCGCATGGCATCTGGTCCGCATCGATGCACCTGGCCCCGATGGACAGCCTGCATCTGGTCCGCAACCGAAGGGCATGCCGCTCTACACGCGACACGGACACAATTAATGTATCCGGCCTCAAGCAAACACGCAATCGAATGAATACGTCCTGAATGGGTATGTGGCGTCGTTTGGCAGCTACGGCATGGTTGAGGCTGCACATAGGGTGACCCATCACGTTCAGGGTTCGATTATGGGCGATCTACTCGTAGGCAAAGACCTTCCTCGCAAATTCGAGTTCGCACCCGACGAACACCTGATCATCCGGTCAACTGGACCGGATGAACATTGGTTTGTCGCCTGGGCGCACGACCAAGAGGAACTGAATGCGAAGCAGCCAAGTGAAGGCCACAGTGTGAAGGAGAACAATCAGCGTGAAGATATCGTTTGAAAACAAAGTCGCTCTCGTGACCGGTGCGGCTTCCGGATTGGGACTTGCGACGGTGAAAGCATTTGCGGAGGCGGGCGCTTCCGTGGTGCTGGCGGATTGGAACGAAAAGGAAGTACAAGCCGCTGCGAAAGATCTCGCCAGCAAGGGCCATAGGACGTTGGCTGTACGTTGCGATGTGTCCGATGACGCCCAGGTGGAAGCGATGGTCAAGCAGGCCGTTGCCACGTTTGGTCGTCTCGATGCGGCCTATAACAATGCCGGCATTCAAAACGTTCTTGCCGAAACAGCTGACTCTCCCCGTGAAGACTACGATCGCGTAATGAGCATCAATCTCCGCGGCGTATGGAGTTCGATGAAGTTTGAACTGCAACAGATGCGCGAGCAAGGCAGCGGAGCGATCGTGAACTGTTCGTCGCTGGGAGGCCTCATTGGCGGAAACCAACGAGGAACCTATCATGCCGCGAAGCACGGCGTCATCGGATTCACTAAAAGTGCGGCGCTCGAATACGCTACCCGAGGCATTCGCGTGAACGACGTTTGCCCCGGCATGATCGAGACTCCGATGACTGACAAGATGATCGCTGAGGGCCAGGGGCCAGAATTGGACACGATGCTGAATACTTTCGTCCCGATGAGACGATTGGGACGACCGGAGGAGATTGCCGATGCCGTCCTGTGGCTTTGCAGCGATGCCTCCAGCTACGTTACCGGCCAGTCGATCTCGGTCGATGGCGGCTATGTCATGCGTTAGCGCGGCCCATCCTGGACCTAAACTCGAACCTTTCTCCACTTGGAACTGCTAGGCATAGTGCGGGGTACAGGTGCATGAAGCTCGCCTGGCGGCTCTGAGGGAGGTCTACAGCGTGACTCATATCCTGACGCCGAATCAACCGGACTTTGTACGTTCTTCCCATGTGCAGGTCATTCATCCGAGCCAGATACAGCCGTGAGCACACGGATCATTTCGCTTTCTCCCGCTTCCCTTCCCTCCCCTGTGCTGTCCGGTTCCTCACGCTCCGGTCAAAAATGCCCATGCGTCCAGGACATTGGCTCTTGAAATTGATCTGAACCAGCAATGCTATTCCCGTTCGATGGCCCTATGGCCATCCTGCGGGAGGGGTGATTCTTCGACCGCAGTTGAAAGCCAACAGAATCGGATTGGTTGCGGTGCGGTCGAAAAGGGCGGAGAGGATTGGATGGCTGACTGACTGGCGGCGCAAAACGCTGCGCCAGTGCAGACTACCAATAGGTCAGGCTAAGGTTATCCAGGTAGGTCGTATTCGGCGACTGGTACTTGTCTCCATCCATCTGGTAGTTCACGGTAATGCCGTACCAGTCAGAAGGAACAGAAAACGGAGCGAAAGTCTCATTGAGAATGCTCGTGGTTCCGTCCACCGCAATCGATTGGTAGATCACGCTGTTATTGGCGCCACGTTGAAACTGAAGCGTGATGTGGTTCCAGCCGTTTACCAGGTTGCAGGCCATCGGCGTCGCAGACCAATGCTGCGTCACGTTATTCAACACGTCCCACTCGCCACCATTCAGATGATTGCATTGAGTGCCGAAGAACATGCCGATTCCATTCATGTACATACTGACATCGAATTCGAGCACAGCAGTGACAGAGAGGTTAGTCACATAGAGGTCAGTGTCATAGGTAAAATTGTGCAAGCTTGGAACCAGGGTGTGATTTGTGTCCGGCAAATTATGCGTTGAGTACGAACCAATCACCGGATCCACCCAGAGCACAACCGCGTAGGGAGAAGTTCCACTGGTGCTGTACTTGGTGGCATTGCCACTCTCTGAAGGAGAACTAATGCCCTGCGTCGCAGACCACTCAATTCCGGAGCACGGAGAGCAGTCGACGTAGTCGGGAGGAATCTGTCCCCAGTTCTCCCAGCCGTTGTCCCTCTGCAGGTTCGCGAGTTCGCTTTCGCCTTCACTGCCGGTTGGTTCTGAGCCTTGAACGGTCAGGTTCACGGGCACATACGTTGACCTGCCGCAATGATCCCACTCCTGCACAACCGTCCTTTGCGCTCCCGGAGAGAGCGAAATTTGGGTGTTCAAACTGGACCCATTCTGTACTCTCACCAACTTGTTGTTCACATAGACGCCCATGGATGCAATGCCCTGGGCACAACTGGTTGTGGTGGCGGTGGCAACATAACTTACGGGCGAACTCACCGTGCCGTTATTCGCCGGGGACGTGACGAAAACGCCTGACGTGCCAGTCACAGTAATGGACAAGGACGCGACAGTTGATCCGCCGCAGTAATCCCACTCCTGCATCACTGTATTGTGTTTACCCGCTTCGAGCACGAGCTCGGTATCGAGCATCCTAGCATTGACCACGTAGATTAACTTGTCGTCCACATATACGCCCATGGACGCCACGCCTTCGGGGCAAGTGCTGGTGGTGGCAGTTCCTGCGTAGTGCACTGTGGAGACCAATGTCTGGCCATTGGCTGGACTGCTGATGGTGACGCTTCCCCACGCTGCGGCGGGGAGCAAACAGAGAGCAAGAGCGGTGGAAAAGAACGTTTTCATAAATCTGCCTCGCAAGAAACAATTGTTTCTTGATGGTTTATCGCGAACTGGTTATCAAGGCAGAATTCTTCAAGCATTTCTTTGCGGATCGAAGACTGCCAAAGTGAATCGGCGCGACTTCAATCTGCTGGAATTATGCGTATTCAGGGCTGCGAGAGCCACTTCGCTCGAATGATTAGGGGCCTTTGACCAAGGCTCTCCCAGAGCATCCCGCTTGTGGATCTTCAAGATCGGCTCTCATCAGGATGTGGGTTGCATATTGTCGCATAACGCCATCCGAATCGGTGGCGCGGCTCTCTCGTGTCTCCCCCGAACGATGAAGCAGGAAGTGACGAAAGGTTCAAATATGGATGATCAACTTGTTACCAATATACATTTCTCGCTCTTCCATGGATGTACTTCTTTCGTGTTAATTCCGGCGGGGAAAGTTGCACGGGAGCCAATTTGAAAAACCACGCGGGGCAACGTACCGCTTTGCTGAGCCCAAACGCTGGCTAGAGAGAATCTTGCACTCAACTGAACAAAAACTGCCTACCCGATTGGTACGGATCCACCAGTAGCCTTCATGACTGCCGCAATGAACATTTATGCCTGACGAGATCAATTTCGAAAACCAAGTCTGCCGCCATGCGAGGCAGCTAACTTCTTTCTCGCCGATCTGCGGAGCAATCCTGATGCACGTGCTACTCGGGAGTTTGTAGCCACCATGGCGGACTGAGAGGTTGCGGCCGGATTGCTCCCTGCCGACATGTGATTAATCAGGATGCATTGCAGGCTGCTCCGAATCCGTCGTCGATGTTGACCATCGAAACATTGGGCGAGCATGTGTTCAGCATGCCCAGCAGTGCCGCTACGCCGCAAAAGGAAGCGCCGTAGCGCACGCTGGTGGGCACGGCAAGGAAACGTGCGTTGACAAGCCCGGCCACCACGGTCGGCAGCGCGCCTTCGATACCCGCACAAACGATCAGCACGCGGGCTGATTGCAGGGAGCCTCTTTGCGCCAGCAGCCGATGAATGCCGGCAACGCCAACGTCGGCGATCAGCTCAACCGCATTGCCCATCAGGCGCGCAGTGACGGCTGCTTCTTCAGCGACGGGTAGATCGCTGGTGCCGGCGCAGACAACCGCGATGGCGCCCTTTCCCTGAGCAGACCCGGAAGAGATCTCAGCCCTCCGCCTTACACATAGGAAGGTACTTCTTATGGGGAGCCGGACGTTATGGAAAGTACGGCATAATGCAGAGCATTACAGTGTTTAGCCGATGCTGGATCGACAGATCGGCGAATACTACTATGAACATGTCAGCGGGTCCTCTACAGGAATGGCCGGGACAGAAGACGCGCCCGAACAAGTCCAACTTGTGGTCCGGGTGAACCGGAAGCAGACTCCCAGTTTCCTGAAAGGTGATATCGTGATCGGCAACGGGGTTGGAACCCCTGACGGAACGACCGGTAACTCGCAGAGCGAATCCGGTGGCATTGGCGGCAGCGGTGGTGACAAAGGCAGCACATAAAACCACCTCTTAACATGGGGAGCGACCAATTTAGGCGTTCCAGACGAGACACGGCGCGGGGCTATGGCCGCGTTTCCGAAGGGTTGTGCATGCCTTCGCATCTTTCAGCGGGGAGTTGAAATTTCCCCGTCCATAGCGCCTGGTCTGAGGACGGTACCGAGCTTTGCTGCTCGCATCAGAGCGCCGCACTCAGATGCTGAAACGGCCGGGCTATAGAGGAAACCTTGGAACTCGGCGCAACCCTTCTCTTCCAGAAAGCAGAGTTGCTCCATTGTCTCGACGCCTTCGGCGATAGAGGCCAATCCCAGACTTCGCGCCAGGCTGATGATACCCGAGACCAGCGCCTTTGCGGCGGGCTCGGTTGCAATTCCCCGCATGAATGCCCGGTCAATCTTCAGTCGGTCGAGCGGAAACCGCGTCAGATAGGACAGCGACGACCAGCCAGTGCCGAAGTCATCGAGCGAAAGGCTGACTCCAAGGTGCTTGAGCCGATCCATGATGTGGACGGTGAGCTGTGAATCATTTCGGCTGAGGGTCTCCGTCAATTCGAGTTCGAGTAATCCGGGATCGAGCCGGCTTTCGAATAATGCCTCTTCGACGGCCTTTACAAGATCGCCGTGATAAAACTGGGATGGTGAAACGTTCACGGTCATGCGCACTGGCTCCAGGCCTTCCATTTGCCAGGCGACGCTTTGCAGGCACGCGGTCTTCAGTGCCCACTTTCCAATGCCGACGATCAGAGCTAGATCTTCCAACATAGGGATGAACTCCAGGGGGGAGATCATTCCATGTTGCGGGTGGTTCCAGCGAAGCAACGCTTCGACAGCAGTGATGCTTCTGGAGTTCGCCGCGACCAAGGGCTGGTAGTGCAGGATAAACTCCTCACGCCTGCAAGCAGCAAACAAATCCTTTTCCAGCAGGAACCGGCGCTGGGGCGCCGCGCTGAGTTCCGCCGTGATGAACTTGTACTGGCCGTGGCCTGACGCCTTTGCTGCATACATAGCAAGATCCGCGGTGCGCAGCAACGCCCCCGCGTTGTCCCCGTCGTTTGGATATCTTCCGATGCCGATGCTGGCGCAGATATGAATCTCGTGACTTTCTATAAAGAATGGCTCGCGCAAGGATCCAATCAGTTTTTGAGCCACTTCTTCGATCTGCTGGCGATTGGAGATCACAGGAAGAGCGATGACGAATTCATCCCCGCCCAGCCGTGCCACGATGTCGCTCTCGCGAAGGGCGGCTCGCAAGCGCTTGGCTACGACTTGCAGCACGCCGTCTCCAATGTGGTGACCGAGCGAATCATTAATGTGCTTGAAAAGGTCCAGGTCGAGGAGTAGCACAGCGACCTGTTCCTTGTTGCGGGAAGCCTGGCTGATTGCCAGACTCAAGCGATCGCGTAACAGGGTGCGGTTGGCTAACCCGGTCAGAGAATCGTGCAGCGCCATGTGGCGGATGCGGGTTTCGGCCTGTTCGCGCGCGGTGATGTCGCGAAGGTTGCATTGCGCAATCATGGCTCCGTCAACCATATAGACATTGCAGAAAAATTCAACGTCCACGGGGGACTTGCCCTCACTTTCCATCACCCAATGCTCAAAGGAGACAGACTCCCCGGATTGCAGATCGGCCAATGCTGCCCGGCAGGCAGGAATGTTCCTGAATGGAAGCACTTCCAGAAACTTCTTTTTTAAATAGTGATCCCTGGGATAGCCCAACAGGTCGACCGCGGAATCATTGACATCGGAGATATTTCCACTGGCGAGGTCCAGCAGTACAATCCCGTCTTTGGCTGACTCGAAGAGCCTGCGGTAATAGAGCTCGGAAACGTGCAGCTTGGCATTCTGTGCCATCAGTTGTTCCTGCATCACCCGCAGTGTCAAATGGCTCCTGATCCGGGCGAGTAGCTCTTCCACCTGGAATGGCTTGCTCACATAGTCGACTGCGCCCACCGCGAAGGCCTTGACTTTGTCGTTGGTATTGGTCCCCGCTGTGATGACAATCACGGGTATATCCCGTGTACTCTCGATGCTCTTGAGGCGGCGGCAGGTCTGAAAGCCATCGAGACCGGGCATCATCACGTCAAGCAGAATGAGATCTGGCTTCACCAATTGGGCGCGCTCCAGGCCCTCTTTGCCATTCTGAGCAACGAGTACGTTGAAATTATTGTCTTCGAGATAACGAACGGCAATCGCCAGGTTGGCAGAGATATCGTCGACTATCAATATTGTGCGTCCGCGCAGATCGATCGAGTTGTCTTTCGTCACTGTGCCTGTCCTTCCTGTTGCCGGGCAGCATGATTTTCCATCAAATGGAGCAGGGCTCTGGATTGAAACCATCGCGCCAACTGGGTGATTTTGTCGGCGATCAAACGGTATCATTCGCCGTGCGCCGCCAGGGATTCGGCCTTTTCGCTTCTGGTGCGCAAGTTACCAGCCTTGGCCAGATAGTGCAGAGCTTCCATCTCTGTATGGCCGCCATTTCTGGGTTGGCACTCATCGATCGGTTCACCGATACAGATACATAGCCCCCGCCAGATCGACTCACCGCCGGCGGCTTAAGTCCAGCCCGGAACTCTGGATTGGGAACCTCTCGGAACTTTCTCCGTTTCCTGGTAAGGCTCGAACCTACGACCGGTCGGTCAACAGTTTTAGGGGAGCCAATTACCTCTGATGACTTTAGTTGCCTCTGGTGTTCTGGAGAAGGTGACGAAGTGAACATTTTACTCAACGATGGCCTGTTCGATCTCGGACGCTGGCTCGCGTTTTATTAGTTCCACGACCCGCTCAATTGACTCATCCGCCTATGCTACGTAGTGCACAACCAACAAGCGGTCGTCACAGGTCTTTTTAATGAGATACAGGAGCACAGCAACGATCTGGATCGGATCAGTCATTTCGCGAACGTGTTGCTCTCTCTTGAATTCTGGCAATACTTTCATATGAACCTCCAAAGCCGTATCAATCATTAGCAAATTCGGTCGGCTCGCGGTGCGGTCTCAGTTGTAGGGGTTGTTCGACCAGAAATGCGGTAGTCGTCCCGTCCGAGAATGTCACGTTTATCCCGTCAGAATGTTCGCGTTCTAACGTCAGTATTCGTATCGGGCCGTGCATCTGCATAACGTTAGATTCTCTCCACAGCCAATATCTGTACTCTACTGAACACCAATGAGTTTTCAGTTATCGAGCCGTTGGACGCCATGGAGGGGCGGCAGAGTAGAGGGACGACTTTCTTTAAGTCTAGATTGTGATCCATCGTCTATTATGGGCTCGAAGGCGGCTTGAATCAAACCGCTGCATTGTGGACAAACAACCTCTCGCATCTGCGAGATCGTCTGGCTCTGAACAATGGATACCATCCGAAGGCATTCCGAGTAGGAGATCATTTCCTGTAAGTCTCCCAAATCAACATAGTCATCACGCAGAGGGAAGAGAGGCTGCAGGACTGTGGCATGATCGGCTGACACTCGGCCATGGCAAGGCAACGTTTGCAACATTCTGAGCAATGAACTCACGCCGGTGCCTTTTTGATAGAAAGCATCGGCGGCAATACCGGATGGCACTTCGCTGCTTGAAAACATGCCACTCATGGCGACCGCCTGAATGGCAGGAAACTGGTGACGAACCACACAGAGTAACTCGAAACCAGACATGCCCGGCATGTTCAGATCGGAAAGAAGAATGTCAGGAGCATCCTTGCGTATCTCAATCAATCCCGTGAAACCGTCTTCCACTGCCCGCACTTCATAGCCGATCTCCGTTAGCACAGCAGAAAGGATGTCCCGAATCGCAGGATCGTCGTCTACGACTAGCACTTTCGCTTTTGTTGCCGCCACTTCGCACCTTCTTAACGAAACCGATTTGTGATTGATCTTCCTTGAAGCATTTCTCAACGCTGATCTCGATTCGACAGTATAAGACGAATTAGAATCAGATCTTCGAAGTTCGCTCTCCTTACTTGGTTTGCGTCTCCGCTTGCGGATCTCAAACAGGACAGCGAGTCGTTACTTTGTTCCCGTTTCATGCAGTTCAGCCTCGGTACAGATGCCAATTGCGCATAATTCTCTCCGAATGAACGAATGGAGGTCTCGATAGGTCACCCGGCTAGTGGTTTGTCACGAGCGGTCGTAAGGCACCCGGCCGTCACGCTGATTCAAGCCGATTCCTTCTCCCACGTCGGCACAATTCAAAGGAATCATTTGGACATCCCGTGGGTAGGAAGGCATGATCAGACTACGAAACGTCTTTAACCAACTTAGCAATTCGTTTGCGGGTATCGGGCGGCTGAAGAGATATCCTTGCGCACTATCGCAGCCATATGAGCGCAAGAGTTCTAGCTGCTCCTGCGTCTCTACCCCTTCTGCAATGACTCGCATTCCGAGTTCCTGTCCAATTTCAATGATCTTTTGGACCACGACGCGATCCGTCTGGCTGCAAACCATTTCCTGAATAAAGGACTTGTCGATCTTTAATTCTGTTGCCGGTATTCTCTTGAATTGCTGCATCGTGGCATAGCCAATACCAAAATCATCGATCGATAACTTGACACCTTTCATACGGAGTCGTGTTAGAGTCCCCAAGGTTATTGATAGTTCTTTGATCAAGCCCGTTTCCGTAATTTCGATGGTGAGATCTTCTGGCGATACGCCGTGGGCCTCAGCAATTGATACGAACGTGTCGGGGAAGCTTACCGCACGTAGGGAGTCAACCGAAACATTCAACGACAACGTGAACTTCGTTTCGTTATCATTCTTGAACGTTCTAACGTCGCTCATCGCGCGGTTTCCAACGGTCCAGCAGAGCTCATCAACGAGCCCGAATCTCTCCATACGGCTGATAAATCTGTCGGGAAAGATAAGGCCTTGTTTCGGATGTCGCCAACGAACGAGAGCCTCAACGCCATCGATGTCGCCGCTCGCAATATCGATCTGGGGCTGATAATAGACCACAAATTCTTCCAGATGAATCGCAGCTTGCAAGTCTTTTCTTTGAACCGTGAATTGAGGATAAAAATGAACAAGGGGCAGTGGTTCGGGTCCCGGGGGTCTCTGCAGTACTTCCTCTAATTCTTCGAGCCGAAACGGTTTTTGAAGATGACAGATGATGGAGAGGCCAAGAACTTGCGCATATTGCGCAGCAGATTCAATGGTGCCCTTGCCGGCGCCGCTCATAAGAACAATGTTGGCCCTGCATTTCCGTTTGCCAAGCAGCCTCAATAATTCGATACCATCCAAGCCCGGCATCATGAGATCCAACAAGACGAGAGTCGTTTCGGGCGTGAGATTCTCCATGAACGTGATCGAATCCTTCGTCACGGTGCATTGAAATCCTAGCACCTGCGCGGCGGCGGAAATGAGTTCGCCCATGTCGGCCTCGTCATCAATGACCAATATTTTGGGTTTGGCTGTGATTTGTCCTCCTAGTTTACCTGGCGCCAATCCGGCTCATCTGATGAACATTGCAAGCCGGAACGTAAGTCTTCCAATTCCTGCCGGATGGTGTCGTTGTCATCCATTACGCGGCGAATGATTGTGGCAAACTCCCCTCGTTGATAAGGCTTGCGCAACAGGGGCCCCTCTACCAGCGGCATAGCTCGCTCAGCCAGAGCCTCTGCGGGAAATCCGGAAGAAAAAATAATCTTGAGACCGGGGCGCATAAAACGGGCTCTCTTCGCTATTTCCTCTCCATCTATTCCCCGCGACATAACGATATCCGTCAACATCAAATCAATCTCTCGATGTTCCGCGATCGTATTGAGTGCGCTCGCGCCATCATTGGCTTGCATGGCAGTGAAGCCCATATCCTCGAGATAGGCGACGGCAACTTCAAGCATATCTAACTCGTCGTCCACGACAAGCACCGTTCCACCTAATCTTGGACTGAAATCTTTGGGAACGTCGGTCTGAACGGGGTGCGAGAGATCGGCGACGATAGGCAGATAGAACGACACGGTGGTTCCGTGTCCAAGCTCACTGTAGATGTGGACAATGCCGCCCGACTGCTTCGCAAATTCGTAGACCATAGCCAGACCCAGGCCAGTGCCCTTGTCATGCGACTTTGTCGTAAAGAAAGGCTCGCATGCTCGCTCGAGAGTTTCCTGCGACATGCCTTGCCCAGTGTCCGTCACATTCACACAAACATATCGGCCCACTTTCAAGTCGCCTGCCTGTACTGCAGGATAGTTATTCTGGAGAGTGTGTAGCTGCGAGGAGATGACGATGGAGCCGCCATTCGGCATAGCATCCTTCGCATTGACCACCAGGTTGAGTAGTGCGCTTTCCAACCCTGCGGGGTCTACGAAGAGCGGATGAACAGCGTGATCGAGCCGCGTGGTTATCTTGATGTCTGAACCTAGACCGCGAGAGGCCATCTCGACCATATTTTGAATCGCATCTCCTAGCGACACAAAAGCCGGATTCAGCTCTTCGTTGCTGGAGAGCGCGAGCAGGCGCCGTGTAATGTCCGCGCCGCACGCGGCGGCCTTTTGCGCTGTTCTCACTCGCTTCACAGCTGCTTCATTGTCGGAAACCAGACGATCGAGAAGGCCCAGGTTACCAATGATCACCGTGAGAAGATTATTGAAATCATGAGTGATTCCGCCCGTGAGCTGACCTACGGCTTCCATTTTCTGGCTTTGGTGTAATTGGCGTGCCAGATGCTTTCGCTCGCTGATATCGCGGATCGCCGCCGTAATCAGGATTCCCTCGGTACTCTCGAGCGGGCTCAACATGATTTCAATGGGGAATTCGGAGCCGTCTTTTCGTAATCCTAAGAGCTCGATCCCCGTGCCAATCTGCTGCGCCAGCGCTTCAGCCGCGGTTCGTGTTTCGTCAGCAATAAGCCATTCGGCGAATCCCTCTGGAATGATGCTCTTCACTTTCTTGCCGACGAGTTCATCACGGCTGTATCCGAACTGCTTCTCGGCCCGGACATTCAAGAGAACAATCCCGCCATCTTCGTCCACCACCACCATCGCATCCGGAGCCGCTTCAAGCAGACCGCGGTATCGGGCTTCCATCTGAGTCGGATGCCTTTCCGAATGCTTGCGCACCGTTATATCGCGCGTCGTGCCTACTACGAAATCATCGGTCCCAGAGAGTCCGATAACCGGGAAAAAAATGTGTCCGAAATGTCCTTCAGCACGGTTCGGACTAGCGTAGGATGCTTCGTCGATGACTTTCCTTCTCGTAGCAAAAGCTTCCTGAATCAGTCCTTGGAGACGCGCTGCAACTTCTTCGGGATACTTTAAATCGAAAAAATTCTTCCCCACCGCCTCTTGCAGAGTGTGGCCCCATAAATCGAGCAATGGTTGATTCACGTAGAGAAAACGCCCAGCTCGATCGAAGGCGTAAGCGAAACCAGCAATGGAAGAAAGGGTCGCTTCTAGAATGCTCCACTGCAGCTCTGATCTTTCCACTTGACGACCTGACTTCGTGCCGCCGATCGTGCTCCCTGCAAGTTCCTGGCCGTGGACGGGGTTGGGCAGTTGCGACATTTCATGGGTATTGAGCGGCATGGTTCTGACATCCTCGCTACGATTGTTCTTCGTTCCAGATCTGCAGCTCTCAAGGAAATGACTCAGGTAGCTGCGAAGATGAATCCACATTTGATAAGCACCACTCTCTCGATGCCCGCTCTCAAATACGGCATCTCCGAGAATTAGGCGGCTCAACTATTCAAGGCGTTCTCCCCATCACTGTGAAAATGTTGGATAGTAGATCTCCCTCGCTCAAGAAAATTGTCAACAGCGCATATTCGAATGCCCTAAGTACTTTCTGTATAGAGAAAGTTCGCATCTTCCCCGGTTTCTCATCGCATTTATCTTGAGAGTCCGACTCCACCCTCGCAGATCCCCAGGAGCAAGCTTCGGCGGTGCGCTATTTTTCGTGAGAAGAAAATACTATTTTTCGTGAGAAGAAATTACCGGATTACACTAAAATGCCTTTTCCGCGTCAACATAGCTGTCTCATTTTGCACACATTTTGGATACAAGCCGTCATTGCGCGTTGCTTACAGTGCCGAAATATCACTTTTATCCACAACCACTCCGCGTTCACTATTGATTCTCCCCCCTCGGGGGTCACGCAAAAGCGGCCATATAAGGACATCTAAAAACCGGCCCTAGCGAAAAGGTCAAGATATAGTTTTCCGATCAGGCTCATTAGCCTCCGTTGGATGGGAAATGTCTTGAGCAAAGAGCGACGCGAACAAGTGATCGCGCTGGGACGGCTTGGGTGGTCCTTGCGTCGAATCGAGCAGGCAACGGGAGTGCGGCGTGAGACGGCGGGCGACTATTTGCGCGTTGCCGGGGTCGCGCTGCGAGCGCCGGGCGGCTGGGGCCATCATTCTGCGGGAAAACCGGCTATTGAGGTGACCACCGACTCCGGGAACGAATTGGGGGCGCAGGATTCAAAACCGGCCATAGGGGTGACCACCGGCTTTTAAAAGCGGGAAGCGGCATCTGGGCCTGCTGCGAAGTCGTCGGTCAGCGCCTGTGAACCGTACCGTGAGCTTATCGGGGCTGGAGGTCGAGCGGGGCCGGAACGCGATGGGCGTCTTCCAGGACCCATCCCCGATGAGTTTGGCGCCAGGTCCAGGCTCGCGGGCTGACCCCGGAAAGCTTCGTTGAAAAATTGATTGCCGAGCAGATCGCTTCGCCGATGAGAAAAGCTGCCCGCTCCATTTCGCTTGCGCCCCGGCGTTTCGGTCCAGCGCGGGGTATGGACACCCTTATCAAAGAGATGGCAACCAACTCCGACAAGCTCCAGCAGCTCCCCGATGAGGCATTCACGCGTGAGAGCTTCTACCAGGGCCACGATTGATGGTGTGGCTTCCGAGTATTTGATCGACACTAACATTCTCCTGCGTCTCTCGGCAAAGCGATCTTCAACACCACGTTGTGCAACCGGAGCTCGATGTGTTGAACCGGCAGGGCGTAAAACGCTATTTTTCGCCGCACGAATATCGCAGTGTTCTACAGGTATGAGCTCACTAGCCAATAAGTGTTATCACTATCTATTTCGTAGAGGTCTCCTCCACGGCACTTAGCCCGGTAACCCTTCGGCTTTTCGTCTCCCAGCTCCACTGGCCTGCTCCCCGCCTTATCGAGCAGGCTTATTGCCCTTGCCGCAAGTATGGTGGACGATACCGAGTTGTGTTCGATGTCGAGCGTTCATATCCAGACATATGACTTTCAAGCGGCATCTTCGCTGGGAAAAGCGCACGCGACTTAATGGGGTCGATTCAGGAAACGAAAAAAAGCACGTCTAGAATTTTAGCCATGAATAGAATCCATGTGGCAGAGTGAAAGAGCCTGATTGTTGCCTCCTTGTAGTCGTTATAAGCCATTTATTTTCAGATCGCTATCTGGCTTGAGGCGATGTAGCGCTTGAAGGAGTGCTGACTTCCCTGCTTCGTTTTTTCCAACCAAGGCAGGTCAAATTGATTCCGTGATGAAGGATCGTAGCGAACATCAGCCAGCGAAAAGCGAGTGGAAGGGCGACTCAAAAGAGCTTCTGAGCGCCTTCCTCACGATGCGAAGGTGACGCTGGGATGATTCTCGTTGCGGCAGATTCAGAATGGGGAATACCCCTCGCTACTCACACCGCCCCATGACCTCAGTCGCGAAGGGTGTGTGTGGAAACTGAAAGACGGTGACGAACGGACATGGTATTGGCTGATGTACCACTCGCGGATCGGCGACACCATTTACGTCCTGCACTGCTTTAAGAAGGACAACAGGAAAACAGATATGCGCGATCTGGAGGTGGCGAGGGCCAGACTGAAGGAAATCCGGCAAATTCTGCTGGATACGATATAGAGCACATCGATCAACCGGGAGTGGTCAAAATGAGCAAATCAAATCACGTTACCACGGGCGAAGGGATGACCTGGGATTCTCTAGGTCGGAAGCAACGGCGCTGAAGACCAAGGCCTCCATTGTGGAAGCGATCCTGGCGGAAATCGACCGGCGCGACTTTACTCAGCGGCAGCTTGTGGACGTGCCACTTGTGATCACCGAGAAGCTGCCAGTTCCTGCCTCAGTCCGTTTGAAGGAGCATCCTTGATACGATCGCCGCCCCGGAGACAGAGCTTGGCTACGGCTTTCCTGCTGCTTGGACCAGAAATTGAACGGAAGGCACCACCATATCGACCAAAACGGCTTGGGGCTTGGCCGCGGCTTTGAGGAAATCCAGGTTCTTCAGGAGCGCGTCGGCGGTGGCCGTACGATGATTTTCAAGCTCGTCCAGAGCCTGCAACCCCATCGCAGCCACTTGAGACAAGGTCTGCGATACGGAAATCAATTCCGCGGTAATTTCCGACCGTCCCAGCAAAGGCTGGAGCTTCGCGTCGTTGTCGCGCCACAGCACCAGACAATTCCGGGCCTCCTGCCATTGCTGTTGAGTTGCCTTTCCGCCCACAATCAGCTTTGTCAGATCGCTGAATCTCCGCGCCGTCTCACTCTCCGGAGCAACAGCATCCACAAGCCGGTTGAGCGGGCTGGAACTGTCGTATTTTTTCAACTCTTCGCGCTCATAGCCCTCGGGAGGCTGAACCACGGCTGCCAGAACCTTCAATGGCTGCGGATCGGACTCGCCACTCATACGCTCCAGCATGATATCGGTGAAAGATATATGTTGCAGGCCGTAGTACTGAAGCTTCTGCGAGACGATCGCGAGCCGCTGGTAGATTGAATTCACATCCCGAACCTGTTGCGGCGACCAGAGCCGTTCTGCGATGGCCGCGGTACGCGGCCAGATGCGGCTGTCGACGATCTCCGGAGTAACGTACTCACTCCACATAGTGGCTTCTCCGCCAAGGATGCGCGACTGTTGTTCCGGAGTTAATGAGGCTGCATCGCCACTAATTTGGATCGACCAGGTAATGCTGAGCGGCAGACTGGTTCAGGTCGATGTAGTATCCGTTCGAAAGCAATGTTCTGTTTCCCTGCCGCGCCGCAACAGCCAGGACCTTTTCTTCTTGCCAGGAGTGAATGACAACATCACGCGGAGTATCGGGCTGCAGAACTTCATCCCATCCCTCCATGATCTTGTGGTGGGCTGCGACCAGCTTCTGCACCCTCCCCGAAAAATAAAGCTGCAGACCTGCATCGTCTTTCAGGTCATGGTCATGCATAAAGGCCTGGATGCGAGGGTTCGCATCCCATTCCTTTCCATCGCACTCGTCGCCGCCAACATGGAAGTAGGCATCAGGAAACAGGGCTGTCATCTCACCCAACAGCTGATCGAGAAACGTAAAGGTGCTCTCCCGGGTGGGATCCATCGCACCGTCCAAGATGCCCCAATGGTTTGCTGGCTGGTAGGTTCCAGTCCCACTGGCGAGTTGTGGGTAACCGGCGAACCATGCGGTCGTATGGCAAGGCATGTCGAACTCGGGAACCACGCGAATTCCACGCTCCCGCGCATATTGGACCACCTCGCCGATCTGCACATGCGTGTAGTAAAGGCCGCCGGAGCCTTTTTCCTGCAGCAGGGGAAACTTCTTGCTTTCCACACGGAATCCCTGGTCATCGGGAAGATGCCGATGGAAGACATTCAGCTTGACGGCCTCCATGCCATCCAGATTCCTTTCAATGACGTCCACTGGCATGAAGTGCCGGCCGACATCGATCATGAGGCCGCGCCAAGGAAACCGAGGCTGGTCGTTGATGGTGACCACGGGAACGCTGAAGCCTTGGGGCGTAGTCCGCACCAGTTGCAGGAAGGCTTGCAATCCGTGCAGCATCCCCAACGGATTCGCCGCCGATAACTCGACATGGGTCAGAGAGATCTCAAGACGATACGGCTCATCCTCTTTGAGCTTCTCGACCGGATCGCTGGCCGCGGCCGTTTTTATCACGAAGCTTGTCTTGTTCCATCGCGCCTCGCGCCAAAGCGGAATGCCAGTTTCACGCGAGAGGATATCCAGAAAGCGCTGTTCGCCCAATACCAGACGCGGTTCCGTAAATCCTTCCAGGGCAATGCCAAAGATTTCATCAATCAGAAATTGTCCTTCGCCTGGCGCGCTATGCGCGGGCAGCGGCATCACTTGAAGCCCAGTTTCCGCCTGGTCACGCATGGTGGCAGCATTCATCAAGGCCGCCGTGAAAAAAAGCCACGAAGCCACGCACATAAGCTGCGTTGTCTTCAAGATAAGATCTCCTGGAAAGAAGAGTGCGGGCGGAACTGCAGGTCAGATTCTAGTACAACGTTTCACTAAAACATTTACATATACTGAGGTTTAGGTTATGCTTCCGGCATGGCCCGAAAATCGAACCTCGCCCCGTTGTTACTGAGTCCAGATCAGCGCCGGCAGCTGGAGTCCCTCAGCGCTTCGCGGGTGGCTCCTGTGCGCGAAGTAGAACGAGCGAAGATTTTATTGCAATACGCGGAAGGAAAAAACCTTACAGCCATTCATGAGGCGGTGAATGTGAGTCGGGTGACCATTTACCATTGTCTGCACAAGGCCTTGGAGATGGGCATGGAAGCTGGCCTGAAAGACCTTTATCACCGTCCCAGAGAACCGGTCATCGACAGCGCGGCCAAGGCCTGGGTGGTGCATCTGGCTTGTACCAAACCCAAAGATCTGGGCTACGCCGCCGAGCTATGGACACGCCAATCCCTGGCGGCCCATGTACGCCGGCACGCGGAGGCCAACGGCCATCCCCATCTGGCGCGCGCTGTCAAAGCCACGGTGCAAAGAATTCTCGATGAGGAGCATTTACAGCCACACAAAGTGAAATATTATCTCGAACGGCGCGACCCGCAGTTTGAGCTCAAGATGCAGGAAGTGCTGATGGTTTATCGGGAGGTGATGCTGCAAAATCAGGCCGCCGTTTCGGCCTCCAATCCGATTCCTGCAGTGATTACCGTATCGATCGACGAAAAACCTGGAGTGCAGGCTATCGAGAATACCGCGCCGGATCTGCCGCCCAAACCGGGCCAGCATCCTGCAATAAGCCGCGATCATGAATACAAGCGGCACGGGACCCTTTCGATTCTAGCTTCGCTGGACCTGCACGACGGCCATGTAGTGGCACGGGTCGAAGAACGGCATCGAAGCCGAGAGTTTATCGCTTTGCTCAAGGATCTGGACACGTATTATCCCTCCGAATCGACGATCCGGATCATTCTGGACAATCATTCCGCTCACATTTCCAAGGAAACGCGTGCCTACCTGGAGACTCGTCCCAACCGCTTCATCTATGTCCACAC
>DATDLS010000079.1:0-27397 GCA_036519195.1 Occallatibacter sp.
TTGCCGGGGCATGTGCATTCGCAGGCGGAGAGGGGGAGACGGAGAACCATCTGGGGATGGAAGTGCTCGTCGCTGACCTCCGATAGGGCATCGAGGGACGGCGCCGCAGTCAACCGGGCAAGCAACTTGAGAGGACCACGCCACCCCCACGCCAGTGTGTCTGACCCGTGCCCTGGGTGGTTCAGCTCCTAGCGGCTTTTCGGTTTTCTCCGCCGGCAGCGGAAAGACAGTCGGCTACCGAACACCTCACTTCTTGTTCACAGTCCCCGTTCAGGCGCATGAACTCGGTTCAGGCGCCTGAACGACCCGCAAGCCGCATGCTGACCCACGGACATGCTGCGCGATAACGCGATAACTGTTCCTCAATCGATTCATCCTCTCCCGGCAAGATGGAATGCACAGAAACCAAGCCTAGGTGATACGCGTAGACACGCTGCGCAATCGAAGCCAGCAGGGCGCTATTTCAGCGCCCGAATCTTCCTCCGCTAGCTCTCATTGCGCATATACAATTCCGTCAGTTCGATTTCCCGCCGCATAAGAGCTTGGTTCAGGGGCTTTCCAGGGTCCCTGTCCAGCAACTGAGAATATAATCTCTTCGGCGACGGCGCGCCATGCTGTGTTGTCTCACGCCTCGCGTCAGCATCGCCAGGATCTCTGCTTCGCTTACCCGCCGGCCTTCGATCAGGCTGATTACGATCAGCAGGTAACGCCTCATGACGGAGTCGATCGCCTCTGCCTGGCTGCCCCGGGATCCGTGATCGGCTCGACGCGTTGGGGGATGCGACGGCCGCAGAAAGCGACGTCGCTGATTGTGCTGACGTTTTTTCTCTTTCCCTTCAGGGCTGCGGTAATACGCTCGGCTCCGCCGGTTGGAACCTTGCCGTCGCTGCACCCGCCGACAACCGAAGGGGCAGGCCAGATCGCGCCGTCCGGCATTGCGCGGGTGAGTCAGAAAGAAAATATGGCAGTGTCGGCATCGGCAGAAGCAGCGTCGCAGCCTGGGGTCTTGTCGTAGAAGCGAGCGTAAGACCACATAGTACTGCCCCACCAGCTCGCCGACCGCCGGGTTGCGATGATACCAGTCTGAACAGAACTCGAAGTATTCCCGGATTTTGACTATCAAAGACCCCAGAGATTGGCTGACGACGGAAAGCGTGCGATCCATACCTTTGTCCTGCCTGATCTGAGTTCCACTCCCCACGGAGGAGCAGAGCAACACAAAGGATACCGCTCTCCTCGCTGCAATCGCCACCATAGACGGCGTCGACTACCTGGGCACAAACGCTCGGTGGGCCAACTTATCTGACTGCGGGGAGGGTCAATTCTGCTGACTGCCATAGTTGGATTCCTGCGCTTCATGCACGGCCCGCCGAAACGCCTGGACACTTTCAGTCGCATGGGCAACGAACACGCGCCCCGATCCGGTGGTGACAACACCACCGTTGCCACGCTCGAAGAGTCGGGTCTGAATTCGAAGTTCAATTTTTTGTAGCTGTTTACTTAGGGCTGGTTCGCTCATCCCCAGGCGCTTGGCGGCCTGAGTCATATTGCCCTCTTCATGCAGGGCAACGACCAATTCGAGATCGCGGATTCGAAAATGGCCTTCCGTCATGGCGTATCTCCCTCGGCGCGCACGAACCCCTGTGCATCACCAAGGCAAGCCGGGAGGCTCCATTACTGGTCACTGATTCCACCCGGAAATGACGGGCAAGTGAAGAGCGTTTTGTACAACCCTCGACCATATCTACTGCAATTTGACACGCTTATTGCGATTTAGTTTTCTCTCCCAGAGAAAAAATTTTGCTCGCGGTCATGGCGGTGCCTCCAGTTAACGAAATCCACCGGACGAATCCGACCGGACCGACCGCCAATCCCAAAAAGTTATAGCCAACTTCCAAAAAGTTATTGGACAAGACTGCACGACCTGAAGCAGGGTAGCGGAAAGGAGCGCGTGGGAACGCTTGGCGCTCTGCGTAACAACTGGAGGTCAGACAATGAAACCGCAACCCGTTCCCCACGTGAAGTCTCTCAGACCGCCAAAGCTTCCTCCGACTTCCGAGATTCCGGAACGCCTCATCGACAGCGAAGAGGCAGCAGCCATCATTGGAATCCATCCGAAGACTCTTCAGCGATATGCCCGGCGTGGCCTGATTCGCGGTGTTCATGTGGGCAAGTTGTGGCGATTCCGCGGCTCGACGATTGAGGAATGGATCGAACGGGAAGAACTCGCGAGCTGATCCGCCTATTTCCGCATATGAACCCTCTGGTAGCACCGGCCCACTTGGACTACGTTGGATGTAGGCCAACCGTGCTCGCCACCGGAAAGGAGAAGGATATGAGGCGTGCACGACATCAAAAAGGAAGTTTGCAACGAGTCAAGCGCAAGTCAGGCGAGTCGGTTTGGATTTTTCGCTGGTACGAGGTTCAGCTTGACGGAACCAAATGCTACCGCAAGGCGGTGATCGGATCGGTCAGCGACTACAAGACCGAAGCCGAAGCACAGAAGGCGGCAGATGCGCTGCGATTGGAGATCAACGAACAAACCCCGCGACAGCAATTACAGGCCATCAGTATTGAAACCCTGGTTGAACACTACCGCTTGCACGAATTGCCGGACGTTGTGAACGGCACTCGGCCTCTGGGCAGCCAGGCCGGTGAAGACGAAACACGAAAGTCCTTTTCGACGCAGACAACGTATGCAGGCTATCTGCGCAAATGGATTCTTCCACGTTGGCGATCCTACAGACTCACTGGCGTGAAAGCAGTCCAAGTTGAGCAATGGTTGAAGTCGTTGCCAGTGTCGCGAGGAACAAAGGCCAAGATCAGGAACATCATGAGTGCTCTGTACAGCCACGCGCAGCGGTGGGAGTGGACCACATCCAACCCCATCACACACGTGCGTCAAAGCGCCAAGCGTTCCCGAGTTCCGACAGTTCTCAATCCAGATGAACTGAAGGGATTTCTGGCAAGCCTGGTGGACCCGGCAAAGACGGCGGTGCTCCTGGGTGCATTGACCGGACTGCGAGTCGGGGAATTGCTGGGCCTCAAGTGGTCGGACATCGATTTCGAGAAGTTGGAAATCTGTGTCATCCGCGACGTGGTCAAGCAGCGGATCGAGCGATGCAAGACGGAGGCCTCAAAGAAGGCGATTCCCATTGATGCTGAACTGGCAGAATCGCTGTGGTCGTGGCGGCTTCGCTGCGCCTACAACCAGCAGGACGACTGGGTGTTCGCCAGCCCGCACGGCAAAGGCAAACAGCCGTACTGGCCGAGTTCGCTCTATCGGGTGTATCTCAAGCCGGCTTTGGAGGCCGCCGGCATCACAGAACCCGTGGGCTGGCACACGCTGCGACACAGCTTCGGAACTTTGATGAAGGCCAACGGAGAGGACATCAAGACGATCCAGGAACTTCTCCGCCATGCCAACTTCAAGGTGACGATGGATGTGTATACGCAGGCTGTCACGGATGTGAAACGCACGGCGCACAGCCGCGTAGCACGGCAGATCATGGGGGAAAAGAAGGAGGACGAAGATGAAGCCTGAAAGCGGCTTTTTCTTATCGAACCCTTTCAAACCCTCGGGTTTTGGTTCGATTTTCTGTAAGTTCTTTGTTTTGTTGGCGTCCCCGACGGGATTTGAACCCGTGTTATCGCCGTGAAAGGGCGTCACCCTGGAGCAACATTAAGGCACTGCTGAGAACCAGAACGCATCGGAACGAATTCTAACAACATTAACGAACACGTTAAGTGCTCCGCAACTGTCCGCAATCATGGTACACCGAACCAATCTGTTGTGGTACACGAGAGGTGGATAAGAACAAGGCGATCGGCGATCGGCGGTCAAGGTCAACGGGGACTCGCCAGGCGAGCCACGTCCGTCTCGGAAACGTGTTTTGGGGGCGTTCTCCTCAGCCCAAGATCATGCCTGAGCAGATCAGCGGACGCTGCCAATTCAGTACCAATATGCCGTCGATGAGTGATTTGTCACGCATTGAGAATCGGCAAGGGGTCAATCGGCCGCAATCACGTGTCCGAGATGCCGGTTTTACGTGCAAGTGACTGGATTTGTAAGCACTGGCCGACTTCCAAGGAACAAAGCATCCGCCGGTCATGGATGAAGCCGGTGGACGGCGATGCGCTCCTGGAATTGATCGGCTCAGTTTGAACCTGGTTGCATTTCGCAACGAGCTTTGGAGACGTTGATATGCTTTTTCCCCGATCCAGTGGACGGCGAATGGCAGCCTCCAAGCACTTCAATCTGTGCGATTCAGGCTGGTGCTCAGCTCTGCATATTCTGCTTTCGCTTGCCGAAAGACGGGAAGATCGGGGTCGGCGTCTTTCCAAATGCTGAGGAATTCCTCGTAAGAGTTGCGGGCGGATGCGTTGTCGCCCATCAGTCTCTGTGCCCTACCAAGTTGAAGCCGGGCCAGTGGGCCGGTGATATAGTCCCAGCTCATACCCGGATTGTCGATCAGCTTTTGGAACTCGCCCGCTGCTGATCGGCCATCGCCAGACTCCAGGTAGGCCAGGCCACGGATGTAGGCTGGGTAGAGGAAATCGAACGAATCGTTGAACGCGAGATCGTACTGGGCGGTCCCGCGGAGCAGGTCGATGGCGGCGTCGGGGTCTTGCTGCTGCAACTTCACCGCGGCGTGAACTGTGGGAACAAGATACCTCTGCACGATAGTGTCTAATGGTGCTTCCAGGCCAACTTCGTCTGCGAGCCGTTTGGCTTGGTCGATTCTTCCCGACCGGGCGAGCGAGAGAGCCAAAATCATTCTTCGGTCTCGGTCCAATTTCCTCGGAAGTGCCTGGTCCTGGATTTTGCGCGCTTGGATTGCCCTGCCCGCCTCAGCGTCACGAAGGGCCGAAACAACAAGGTCATCGGAAATATGTACTGCGTCCGAAGACAGCTTCGATGCCTGCAGTTGTAAGCGATCTGCGGCATCAAAGTGACCGTGCTGAGCTTCAAATCGCGATCGCTCGCGCAAAAACGCGACTCGATTGGGGCCGTGCGCTTCGCTGTCGAAGATCCGGTCGACAGTGCCACGATCACCTTCGATAAATGCGAGTCTCAATCTCTGGAGCCTCAGTTCGAGGCTGTCAAATTTAAGGGCCTCCGCTTGAGCCAGCCATGCCCTCGCCTCATTGAACCTACTGGCGTTGATGTTGTATTCGACCGCCCACGAAAAATAGAGTGGACTTGGCTCCAGCCGCGCCGTCTCATCCGCCAGGTCGGCCGCACGCTTGAGATGGCCAAGCTTACGCAGCGTGAGCGCTAGATTGGTATGAAAGAATACATCGCGAGGAAAGAGTTCCAGCGACTGAACCAGGACGGAGTAGGCCTTGTCGAGCTCGCCAGTCACCTGAGTGTAATAGAGAAAATCGACATTCACCCTGTCCTTTTCCGTCATTCGGTCGCGCAATTGGTAGGCGCGGGTTATTGAAGCTGCCCTTATATCGAAATGACCGAGAAATCCGTTGGCCACCCCAATGCCTTCGTACGTGAGGGCTAGGTCAGGGTCAAGTTCGATTTCCCTCTGAAACAGGGAGAGGGCTGCCTGCGGATTGCCAGCCAGGAAGAGCTTGACACCCTCAGCGCCTGCTTGGAGTGCTTCCAGGGAAGCGCTGGTCGCTATTTCCAGAGGCTGATTGAACCGGGCCAGCGATTCGTCCGGCTCCCCGAGCTTCCTCCGAAGGCGCACGGCCGTCGCTCCCAACTCATGGACTACCTGACTACGAGCGCTAATCTCGGTCCCTTCCTCAGCCAAGGTCGCTCCTGATCCGCAGTCGAGCGCCCTGATCTCCAGGTGATATCGGTTGCCGGCGTCGGCGATTGAATCAGAGATCACCATCTTGCTGCCGGTCTTACTGCAAATCTGGCGTGCGATGTCTGGGGTGATCTTCGCGGTCGGCGCGAGATTCAGTTGCCCCATGGTAGCGTACGTTTTATCCAAGCCCAGCACGTTTAAGTAGGGCGTCTGCTCCATTTCATAGCGCAATGCCGAGTTCAGAGCGTCGTCGAAAACAGGGTCGTTCGTTCGGTTGTCGACATCGGCCAGCACGATCGTGTCGGTGGAAGCGAGCGTGATGCGATGGCAGTAAACTTCGTAGCGCCAGACACTAAGCGCGCCAACCGCAAGCAGCGCGCCCGCCGCCAACACCCGCCGCGTCCGCCGTCTTGCTGGATGGACCTCCCGAAGGATTCGCGCGAGATCAACCTTCATTGTGGCCGCTGATTGGTAACGTCGATTGCGGTCTTTCTCGAGCGCCTTCGCCAGAACAGGATCGAGGCTGCGCGGCAAGGCTGGATTGCGGGCTCTTGCCGGAAAGGGAGGCTGATGCAGGATCGCCTCGCGAACATCCAAGATCGTTTGCCCTGTAAATGCCCGCTGTCCGCAGGCCATCTCATAAAGCACTAACCCGAACGAGAACAGGTCATTTCGCGTATCGAGTTCCTCATGCCGCACCTGCTCGGGTGACATGTATCCTGCTGTCCCCGCGGCAGTTCCTGTGCGGGTGAAGGTCTTCGTCAGACTTTCGGTCGAAGTCTCGGGTACGGTAGTGCTCGCTGCATCCGCTCTCTCCAGGGCCAAATCACCGCGGGCCAGCTTCGCCAATCCAAAATCCAGTATTTTAACTGTGCCAGACTGGCACAGGAAAATATTGGCCGGCTTGATGTCGCGGTGAATGATTCCCTTTTCATGCGCGGCCTGCAAGCCATCGCAAATTTGGGCTGAGATCCCTAGGAGTTCGGACAATGGTAGAGTTTTTTGCGTCGACACAGAGAGGTGATCACGGAGGGTGTCTCCCTCAAGGAGCTCCATGGCAATGAAAGGCTGTCCCTCATGCTCTTCAATTTCGTAGATGGTGCAGATATTGGGATGGTTCAGCGCCGAGGCGGTTTGGGCTTCACGCTCAAAACGCTTGAGGGCAACCGCATCACTGGCGAACTCCTCTGGTAAAAACTTCAACGCTACCAGCCGGCCCAGTTTGAGATCCTCCGCCTTGAAAACCATCCCCATCCCACCGCCCCCGATGACCTCGAGGACGCGAAAATGAGAGATTTTCTTGCCGATAAGTCCTGTCTTCAGAGATTGCAGTTGCGGACCAATTTCAGTTTGACGATCTCTTGGCTGGTCTTTCGTCAGCTCCTCAAGCGGCTCAACCCGTTCCACGGGAACCATGAGCCGATAGCCTCGGCGGGGAATTGTCTCGATGTATCTGGGCTCGACAGCGGAGTCTCCGAAGGCTCGCCGCAAAGTGGCAATGGCCACATTAATGCTGTTGTCAAAATCGACGATCGTGTCGTTCGGCCAAAGACTTCGCTTAATCTCTTCGCGTGTCGCCATTTCGCCGCCGCAGTCGATAAGGATACGCAAGACCCGGAACGGCTGTTCGTGAAGAAGCACTTTCCTGCCATCGGAATCCGCATCGAGCAAGCGCAACTCACCCGTCTTCAAATTCAGCTCAAATGCCCCGAGCCTCAGACGGGTTGGCTCATTGATCTTCATCGAATCGAGGAAGTCCCGCCCTAGGGTCCCCGCGAATCGGGAACTCAAAAGCGGCAGCGGACAAATCAATTGTAGCGGACGCACAGAAAGTGTTGTCTATAATTTATTCATTCTAAATGATTTATCGCAATTAATCTTCAATTAAGACCCGTTCCATTTACTGCATCAACGTGTCGGGCCAAATTAAAAGAGGTTGTTGAGTGGGTGTTTGACCGGGTGGCGGCTTTCGGTCGAGGAATAGGAAGTAGGGAGGGTATTACGGATGCCTGATGCGAGTTGTGTTCTTGCCGGGTCGTCATTCGGACGGAGCAGGGCTGACGGCGGCAATGGGAAGTCCGCACGGTACTCCCATCTCGGAAACGGATTTGGGAATGGAGTTGTCATGGGAAACGGTTCAGTCGTGAGTGAACCCGAGGACAAAGAAGCGATTTCCGAAGAGGCAATTCACGATGAGCTCGGCCGAATTCTGGAGAGTTCGATGTTTGTCCAATCGGACCGACTTGGACGATTTCTTCGCTTCACAATCGAAACGACGCTGGCAGGCGACGCAGAGATGTTAAAGGAGTACCTGATTGGCACCGAAGTATACGAACGCAATCCTTCTTATAATCCCAGTGAAGACTCCATTGTTCGCAGCGAGGCTCGCAGGCTCCGGCGCAAACTAAACGAATACTATGAATCCGTTGGTAAAGACGACTCGATCTTTATCTATTATCGGCTTGGCAGCTACGTACCTGTCTTTCGGCTGCGACTCAGCCAGGACCGCGACGGTGCCGGGAAAGATGGTGGTTTGGGTGAGCCTTTCGTTGAGGGACGAGGAGTCCGGATAGCGGTTTTGCCTTTTGTGGATGCGTCCCGCGGCGACTTGTCTGGCGCCTACGCCCGGATCATCACCGATGAATTGATCCATGAATTGGTGCGTACAGACGGGCTTCAAGTGACCGCCGCAAGTTCAGTGGCACCACTGATCACTCAAGATATGGACATTCCTACTCTGGCACGAAAACTAAATGTCCAGGTCGTCTTTGAAGGGACGGTATATGAGGATAACAAACAGCTGCGTATTACGTCCCGAGTCGTCAAGGCAGACGGATTTCAGATCTGGTCAGAACGGTTCGAAACAAAACCAGTTTCGCAAAGTCTCTTCAAAATCTCTGAGAGGATCGTATCGGCCCTGATCAGCCGTATCCGACCCGAGCTATCGCCGATTCGAAAAAAAAAGGCCTCAGCGGGTGCTGAGATGCTTTTTATCCATCCACTGGTTCTAGCAGCAGAAGCATTGCTCGATGAGGGGACGTTGGCGGGCCTACAACTGGCCCTGTCGAAATTTCAGGAAGTGACAGAGATTGAGCCTAACTACGCCCGGCCTGTGTGCGGCATAGCTCAATGCTATTGCGAGATGGCTTTGCGTGGAACCCCCAATTCTGCCGCAGCCGTCTCTCGCGCTCAACAAGCAGCGCAACGCGCCGCCAAGCTCGACCCTCAAATGATATTGGTTCCTACTTGCACAGCTTGCGCCCTGGCGTTGGCATGGAAGTGGGACAGTGCAGAGAAATGTTTCCAACAGGCGTTAGGACTTGGTGAGAGTGCCGGAGCTTATCGTCAGTACGCCCTCTTTCTTGCCGCGCTTGGACGTTTTGACGAGGCCTGGAATTACCTCCAAGAATCCCATCAGATTGATCCGTTTTCGTATCGCCAGAAGGTGGTCTACACGAAGTTGCTCCACCTTAGCCGACAATACGACAAAGGAGTGAAATACGTTTCGGAACATATCGTTTATGGACCGTTGCCGATCGAAAGTGAAATTCACAGAGCCATGATGCTGATTTCGCTCGATCGTCGTGATGAGGCAATGCAGCTTGCCCGGAGCTTTGTATGCAAAGCGGGCGCTCAGCCTGTCTTGATGAGTGCAATTGCAGAGGTCCTGGCGATATGCGGCCAAACTGCGGCCGCAGACCGTATCGCTAGTGACTATAGTCTCTTCTCTGCGAACTCACCGATCAGCAAATTCCGTCAGGCCCTCCTCTCGCTCGCTTTGGAAAACTCGGAGAAGGCGATGTCGCTATTGTCTGCCGCCTGCGAGGAGCGGGAAGCGGAACTGGTTTGGCTGGCACATGAACCTCGACTCGACATGATCCGAGAGGACCGGCGGTTTGGTCCTTTGCTCGCCGAGGTTATGCACGCATCTTCGTCTACGTTTGGAGACCAATGCGCGATGAACAGGGGACAAATTACATGTTCGTTTGTTGCCAGGACCGATATTGAAAACCGCAAACACGCCGAACAGCTCCAGGCCGATCTTACCCATGCGAGCCGGGTCAGCACGATGGGGGAGATGGTCGCCTCAATCTCCCACGAACTCGTACAGCCCATTCAGATCACTACTTCGCATGCCAGGGCATCTTTGCGATGGCTTCAACACGACCCGCCCAATGTGACTGAAGCACGCAAAGGAACGGAAAAAATCATCGAAGCGGGCGCCCTTGCCTCGGAGATCATCGACCGTCTGCGTTCGTTATACAAGAAGGCTCCTTTCAAACGGGAGTTAGTCGCGATCAATGAGGTCATCGTCGAAATGGCCGGGATGATGGGAAGTGAGGCCAGAGAGCATGGAGTATCGATCCGCGCAGATCTGAAAGACGTTCTTCCCGTAACCGCGGCGGATCGAGTGCAACTGCAGCAGGTGCTCATGAACCTGATGCTGAATGGCATCGAGGCGATGAAGGAGGTGGGCGGCGTGCTTACGGTGAAGTCGCAATTGTGTGAGGACGCCCAGATCCACATTTCTATTCATGACACAGGGCCGGGGCTGCCCGTTGACAAGGTCGACCAGATATTCGACGCATTCTTTACAACGAAGCCTCAAGGTAGCGGCATGGGCTTGGCGATCAGTAAGTCGATTGTCGAATCGCAAGGCGGCCGGATCTGGGCTAACGGCGACGGAGAGCCCGGCGCGACCTTCCACTTCACCTTGCCAGCAGCTCCCGCGGAAACAAACCCTCCCGTGAATCCTGCGGACTCGGCATTCAGCACAGTGGGTACACGGGCCCAGTCGGCGTCATTTGATGCCTAATCGCCATAAGTGCTCGTTGAGCCAAGTGCGCCGACTCGTCTCCCGCTTTCCGGATTTCATTGGATTCACTGCCTATATGGGATGTAAAACCCGCCTTCCGAATCACAGCTGTGGATGTGTCTTAAGAATTACTGACCTCTAGCGAATAATCCTTCGCAAGCCTAATCACTGTGAGCTAGCCGTTACTCACGTTCCTCAGTTTTGAGCCAAGTGCGAATGTGTGTATGTCGGTTCGGGAGGCTCTCGTGAACGCACAAGGCACTGAATTGCGGATGCTGGCTGTTGTTCCGCCTGACAGACGCGCCGAGATCGCTCGTCAGTTGGCAGCTTTGAAACCGGACATTCTATTTCTTGAACGATTGACTGAAGCACAATTCGCTATCCGCGACGACGACGTCTTTCAGGTTGCTCTTCTTCCGGCTAGCCTCTGCGATACCGATTGGTGGGAACTCTGGGGCGTGTTAGCGCTGTTGAATCCACGCCCGGCGATTCTGGTCTATGCACGTGAGGTAACTTTCCTATTGTGGTCAGGAGTTTTAGAGCTGGGAGGCTATGACGTGATCGTCGACCCCTTTTCGGACGAAGCGCTGCAAAACGTGGTGTTAGGCGCCGCGAAGAGCTTTGAGGAACGGCGAGCCAACGGCTCTCAGCCGGAATGATCGTCGTCGAGAGTCATCCTGACTTAGCAGAAGTAACAAATGGGGGAATCGAGAAGGAGAACGGATCTCGATCTGTGCCTGGAAAATCCGAAACCAGACAGAGTTTCGTGTGAAGACGATAACCCGCAATCTCTCTGACTCGCTTTTCGAGGCTCTTACAGAGCGAATGGAGACGAACATGGCAAGCTGCAGCCAAGTGGTTTATATGGCGATGGATGCTTCCCTTGGCCAGACAGGCAAAGACTGACCGGCAAGCAATCACGGTGAGCTAGCTCTTGATCACGTTTTCAGGTCCGCTGAAAGGTGCGAGCATTTGCGTGTGATTGGAGATACAGATAGTGACGATTCCTACTTGAGGCTATGCAAGAGGATCTCAACTGTGTCCAACCCGTTCTTGCGACATGCAGCGTGAACATCCGACCTCAACAAGGAGAGAACTATGAATGCAGTAGAAAAGCTTGCGAAAGCCATAATTGCGAACTACGACAATCCGTCAAAGAGCAACACGATAGACATACCTGCACAGGTTGAGTCCTTGCTGCAGAGCTTGGGGGCAACAACTTCCGATTCCGGAGGTAAGGTCACCTATTACGGATCCGACCCCATCAAGCCCGATCGATTGCCATACGGATCTGCGTGCGCAATCGCGCTTGCAGTCAAGGCGATCTTGATCGCAAAGATTTGGAGGGAACGCACTGGCGAGGGGCAGGATATTCACGTCGATGTGCGAAAGGCTTTGCGGCGCTTTTCACCGTTCCTAGAGGGAAAGTGGGAACTGGTCAATGGATTCCCTGGGCGCACGGATCCATATAGTCCATTTATCGGCGGTCCGGATATTGTTCCCACCAAGGATGGCAAGTGGGTTATGTTGGCCGATGTGTTTCCCGCTATACGGCAGCGCGCACTCGATGTCCTTAAGCCCAGGGGAGGCTCGTATGAAGCGCTACGCGACTCGGTTAAAGAGTGGAACGGTGAGGAACTTGAAGAAGCTGGCGACAAAGCGGGCGTTCCCATGCCGCTGGCTCGCAACATCAGAGACGTGCTGAAGATGGATGCCTTCACCAAGTCCGTGGGGTTGATGCCCCTCATCAGCGTCGAGAAAGTAGGCGAAAGCGATCCAATTCCATTTACGCCCAATCCGAAAACGCCGCTCGACGGTATCCGTCAGCTCGCTACAACGCACGTCATTGCAGGTCCGTCAATCGGTCGCGCAATGGCCCTGCATGGCGCCGACGCGCTCAACGTGTGGCGGCCATCTGATGTCGAGCACACACTCTGGCACTACACCTCGCATGTCGGAACGCGGTCTACCATGCTTGAGTTGAAAGATAAGGAAGGCCGAGCGAAGTTCCTTGAGCTCCTTTCCAAGGCCGATGTATTCGCCACCAATCGCCGTAAGGGATGGCGGGAGCGATTCAATATTACGTGGGAGGAATTAATTAAACAGCGCCCCGGTCTGATCGATGTACAGATGACCTGGGCCGGCGAAAACGGACCGTGGTCGAATCGCGTCGGCTTCGACATCAGCGCCGCGTTCGCGTGGGGCCTCGACAATATTGAGGGTACCGACGAGAAGCCAGCGCATCCGGCGATCTGGGTCGCCTGCGACTACATAGCGGGTTGGCTCGCAAGCTGCGGAATCCTGGCGGCACTGCTACGGCGTGCCAAGGAGGGCGGAAGCTACCGCGTCGTGGTTTCGCTGTCACGCACGGCTCTCTGGCTTCCTGAGTTGGGCATCTTCGATCGCGACTACGCGAATAAAGCGGCCGGCTCAAGCGATGAGCACGTCTATCCGGACCCCGATGGATTCGTTGTTGATACGCCAATGGGTCGCTATACCGGCGTCCAGGAAATGATCGAGATGTCAAAGACGCCGGGCGAATACAAGCATCCATTGACGCCGTTGGGTTCGTGGCAACCAAGCTGGCTCTAGCCACGAGTGAGTCCCTTACTCGCATCGGCCCCTACGGTTTAGCTCAATTATGTACTGCGAAATGAGGCACATAGGAGGATCTGCTGTCTTAACTGTTCCGAACAAGCGCTGGCTCAGGGCTAGTCTTCGCTCAAGTCAGCGAAGACTAGCCCTGAGCCAGGCAAAGAATCTCTGAGGAGAACTGATTCAATGAAAAAGCCCGCACTGGTGGTCACATCCCATTTCATCAAACCGGTCGACGCGCGAATCGAAAGCGATTACGAAGTTAGGCGAAAACTCGATGGAACATTATTCATGAGCGACGAGCTCCTTGCAGCAGCAGAGGGCGCCGACGCGATGCTCATCGTGCCATTCGACAGGCTCGATGCCGAGTTTTTCAGGCGAGTGTCCCCGTCCGTCAAAGTGATCTCAACCTACTCTGTGGGCGTCGATCATATCGACATGCGCGCGGCTGCGGAGCGCAACATCGCGATTGGATACACGCCGGCTGAGGTGACGGACGCGACGGCTGATATCGCGATGCTCTTGCTTCTCGGAGCGAGTCGGCGAGCATTCGAAGCACAGGAGTTGGTCAGAAGCGGCGAGTGGACGATCCCACGTGCACAAGCCCTGCTCGGATGGCAGTCGACGAGCAAGAACCTCGGGATTCTCGGGATGGGGCGTATCGGCCAAGCGGTAGCAAAGCGCGCAAGAGGTTTTGGAATGAAGATCCATTACTCCAACCCGCACCGGTTGCCGGCAGATGAGGCCGGAGACGCGGTATTTCACGCAGACTCCCTCGAGCTCCTGAAAGTGAGCCAATTCCTTAGCCTGAATGCTCCTGAGACACCGACAACCCACCACTTCCTTAACGCCAGGACGATCGCTCTTCTTCCCGAGCACGCCATTATCGTGAACACGGCGCGAGGCGGTTTGATTAAGGACGACGACTTAATCGAGGCTCTCAAGAGCGGTCGGGTCGCTGCCGCCGGCCTTGACGTTTATGAAGGAGAACCAAAGCTCAATCCCGGTTACGTGGAACTCAAGAACACGTTTTTGCTGCCCCACATCGGAACGGCAACGATTGATAGCCGAACCAAAATGGGTATGGTCGCACTCGACAACATCGATGCGGTCTTAAATGGGACACCAGCTCCGTCCCTTGCCAAACCTTAGCGTGAATGGGGGGGGGACCATTGGCTCTTCCTGGAGGAGCCGAGTCAAAGTCCGGCAACACTAATCGGCTTACATGATTTGGTTCAACCGTAAGGTGGTCGCACAATGCTTTACCCTAATCGACGCGATGTGTTGATAACACTTGGTGTCCTGGCTACAGGAGCAGCGATCGGGGAACCGGCTCGATATTTGCATGGGATAGCTGCCCCAACAACTTCACAACCAAACGCAGGAGAGATCGACATGCCAATGATTACAACCAAAGACGGTACACAGATCTTCTACAAGGACTGGGGTCCTAAGGATGCGCAGCCTATCGTATTTCACCACGGTTGGCCCCTGTCGTCGGACGACTGGGACGTGCAGATGCTGTTCTTCCTTGCTAACGGTTATCGCGTTGTCGCGCATGACAGGCGCGGTCACGGCCGCTCCTCACAGGTGGACACTGGCCACGACATGGACCATTACGCGTCCGACGCCTCGGCAGTAGTCGAGCATCTCAATCTGAGGAATACGGTCCATATCGGCCATTCGACGGGCGGTGGCGAGGTGGCGCGCTATGTCGCCAAATACGGCGTACCTCAAGGTCGCGTCGCCAAGGCCGTTCTGATCGCCGCGGTTCCCCCGCTCATGGTCAAAACGGAAGAGAACCCGGGAGGCACTCCGATCGAGGTGTTCGACGGATTTCGCAAGGCGCTGGCTGCGGACCGCGCACAGTTCTTTCTCGATGTCCCTTCCGGTCCCTTTTACGGATTCAACAGGTCCGGCGCGAAGACCTCCCAGGGAACGGTCCAGAACTGGTGGCGTCAGGGGATGATGGGCAGCGCGCTAGCCCATTATGAAGGCATCAAGGCCTTTTCCGAGACAGACCAAACGGACGATCTGAAAGGGATCACGGTCCCGACCCTCGTGATGCAGGGCGACGACGATCAAATTGTGCCCTACAAGGACGCTTCATTGATGCAAGCGAAGCTGCTCAAGCATGCCACGCTCAAAATCTACCCCGGCTTCCCTCACGGCATGATGACCACGAATGCCGACGTGATCAGTGCAGACCTCCTAACATTCATCCGAAGCTAAACTCCTCTGGGGCCGCATTAAGCGGCCCCGCTCCTGCCGCCGAGCGCAAAGCTGATAGCGAAGTAGCGGCCAGCTGGCCTCGACCTGCGTCCTATTGGACGTGCGTAAGCGACTGTTTCGCACCTCAGCGTCAATCGTCGGTTGGGTTCTGTAATATATTAAAAATCAAGGACTTGGCTCCCGCCTCCTGGTGGTAACGAGCCATAGTTTTCAATTCTTTCCTGCCGTTCCTGCCTTTTCTAACTTGCGACATCAGACGGTCTGCTTGCTCCTATTAACTTTTAGCGCAACGTGCTGATGTTATTGGGAACCGCATGGATAGCGGCTTTAGATGTGCCTCACTCACACGTGCCAGCTTCGAGCAGCTCTTCCGCGCAGGAGGGGGGGGCCTGGTTAGTAACGGTTGACACATCTTCGGTATTGAATAAGTATGACTAAATTTATTATAAGAGTCACACATCATCATTTTAGTGATGATGGAGGGGCGTGTATGGCCGTAAAAGATGAGCACTTGGCCGCTATCAATAAGCTATTCCGGACCCAAACCGTCGTAGTGCTCACGGATCTGCTTCGGGCACTCAGGAAGCGATCGGCCGTTACCGTCTTTCACGTACTCAAGGCCATGGGCTACTACACCAGCTACTCGCACAAGGGGCGCTACTATACCCTGGAACGAATCCCCAAGTTCGATGATTTAGGCCTCTGGCATTACCGCGATATAGGGTTTTCCCGGCACGGTACCTTGCGCGCCACCATCGTGTTTCTCGTCGACCAGTCCCCAGCAGGTCGCACGCACGAGGAACTCGAACCGATCCTGAAATTGGGGGTGCAGAATACGCTTCTCTTCCTGGTGAAGGCCGGAAGGCTGCGGCGGGAACTGATCACGGATACTTATGTCTACTTCAGCACCGGCCGGGCGCGGGCAGCACAGCAGGAAGCCGAACGCCGTAAGCTCGCTCCGCCTCCGGCCGGAAGAGCAGCTCTCCCGCTTCCTGGACAAGTGACGCCGGCGATCCTGGTCGCGCTCCTGCTCGACCTCATCCACCATCCCGGACATGATGTTAAAGACGTGTGCAGGCAGTTAGGCGCCCAGGGCCTCTGGATCACTCCTGAACAGGTGGAAAGCATTTTTCGCTACTACGATATAAAAAAAACTCTCCGCCCTCGCTCCGGGCGCTCGCGGCGTTAAGGGCCGCGACCGTCTCTCTCCACGAGTGCCAAAACCAGCAGTTGCTGGAGCTGGAGAAGGTGTTGGTTGCCGTCGACGAACACTCCACCTGCCCTGACTGCGGCGTCGCGATGTTGGTACAAAAGACCGTCAAGCGGTCGGGCATGACGCTGGCCCATGGCCCCTTCGAAGTCTCGGAGACTACGTATGTATGCCGCTCGGGATGCGAACGCGATGGTAAGCCAGTCACCGCACGCTCCGCCGAACTGGCTCAACTGCTCCTGCCGCGCGGCACGGTCGGATATGACGTTCTGGTGTATGTCGGCTGCCAGCGCTTTCTACATCACCGCCAACGAGAGGAGATTCGCGAGCTTTTAAAGACCCAGTACGGAATTTTCCTCTCCAGCGGACAGGTCAGCTCTTTGGTGCGGCGCTTTCTGGTCTACCTGGAGAAGATGCACTGGCAATCGTCTCCCGCTCTCCGCGCCGCCCTCCAGGGCGACGGCGGGTGGCCCATGCACGTAGACGCCACCGGGGAAGATGGCCGCGGCACGGTCATCACGATTCTCTCCGGCTGGCGCGGCTGGGTCTTATACGCCTGGAAAGCGCCCACCGAACGGGCGGAATTCGTGCTACCGGGCATGCAGCGGGTCGCCGAGGCCTTCGGCGCTCCCTGCGCCATCATGCGCGATCTGGGCCGCGCCATGACCGAGGCGGCCAATGAGTTCGTGAAGTTTCAGGGGCGCCCGATCTCCATCCTCGCATGTCATCAGCACTTCCTCACCGACGTCGGCAAGGATCTGCTCGCAAAAAGACATAAACAGCTGGGCTATATATTCAGTCAGCTCAAATTGCAGCCCAAGTTGCGCCTCTTTGTCCGCCAGTTAGGCAACCGGCTGGGAGAATCGATTGTAGACGGGCGGGAGGCCGCTGCTCGTTGGCTCTTGCCCAACTCTCCTCCTCCCATCCCGGGCGGGGTGGCGGGAATCACCGTTGTCCGCGCCTTCGCGCAATACATTCTGGACCACCACGCCGATAGCCATGGGCAAAAATTCCCATATGCTCTGCCCTGGCACAATCTCCATAGTCGTTGTCTTGTTGTTTCTACTGCCCTCGAAAAATTCCTCTCCACCCCTCCCGATGATGTTCGCGTCCGTAAAGCTCTCGAAAAGTTCAAACGCATCCTCGACCCAGTCCAACAGCACCCATCCTTACTTCTCGTCAGTGCCGCAGTCATCAAACGTTTCGACTTGTTCAATCGCCTCCGCGCCGCTCTTCGCCTCCTCAAAGACGGAGAGAAGGACTCCATCCAGATGCTTGACGATGTGAAAACAGCAATCGAGCGTCTGACTGTGGACTTGAAAAGCGAACGTCCACAACGGGGACCGGCTACGGATGTGCGTCAGGCCATCGACATCATCCTCGCACATCTAAAACGTCACAGCCCCTACCTTTCCGGACACGTCATCAACGCGCCCGGAGGAAAAATTCTCCTGGTCGCGCGCACCAACAACCTCGCGGAAAATGAGTTCCACACCGTAAAGCACGGGGAACGACGACGCAGCGGTCGCAAAAAACTCACCCAGGACTTCGAGATGCTGCCCGCCGCAGCCGTCCTTGCCGGCAATCTTCGCCATCCCGACTACGTCAGCCTTGTCTGCGGTTCCCTGGATCGTCTTCCTCAGGCTTTCGCCCAGCTCGATGTCGGCGACCGCTCCATCTCAATTGCAGCGAAAGCATCTCCGGAACTAACGAAGACCGAAACCGCCTCCCTGAGCACAGCTGACAAAAAGTTCATCCGGCAGCCGCTCTTCCAAAACCGGATTCTAGTTGCCGCTCAGCTCCAATAAACCCTGTATCCAACCGTCGTTTGACGCTAAGGGTTTCGCAATTCGTATTCTCGATTCTGCCCATGATGCCGAAAGAGAGAGGCAGCGTGACGGGTCCCTACCTTCCGGCGCTATGCTGTTGGCTCCATTAGGGTCCCGAGACCAACAGTCTCCGCCATGCAAGTGCCTTTACCGCCCTCTAGAACGCAATATTTCGTGAGCCGATTCAGCGAGGTCTGCCACTTGTACGGTTTACTTATGGCGAATAAAGAGAAATTGCAACTGTGTCTGCATTTGCCAGTCGGTGCCGCCGGCGGTTGTTCGAACGTCGTTGAAGAACTCGGCTCGCGCATTTAGCGGCTGACTGCCGATCTTGAAGAGTTTGCCTGCGCCGCCACCGACCGGAACGGTCCAGCGCTGCTTCCTTTCAGCCGTCCAATCCGCGGTGATGATTGGAGCAGAAAGTATGTACCATCCGTGTTTGAGGTTGAAAAAAGCGAACCAGTTGATCGTCATTTGATTCTCATGCACGTGGTTGACTCCGGCGAATTCATTGCCAATAAGAGCCCCAGCCAGCAAATGACCACTCCTGAACAACCCAACAGCCGCAGGCCCCCCACCCCACTTGTTAATGCCGAGCGAATGGTCAGTGGCTGTAGGGAGCCACAATTGCGGACCGACGCCCCACACTAACTTCCCGGCGTGGACAGGGGATAAGTAGAACTGAGGCTGTATATTACTAAGACCGTAGTCGACCCCGGCAGTGGCTGAGAGCCTGGGAACAACGACGACAGGCAAAATCGTTCGACTGATCACCATCCAGTTTTCCGAAAGCCTGATTGGCACGACAGGCTCAATCAGAAGCTCATTCTCAGCACGGCGAAAAGGGCCAACTCCGTAGAACGTATTGTTCTGCAAAGGCAGGCTGATGGCTGCTGCAACCGGATTCTCGGCAGCGTCTTTTGCGGCCGCGTCAGATCCTTTTTCGGCAGCCGGCCCAACCTCTGCAGAAGAATGCAGATTCTGAATCCCGCTTGCCGACGGCCGCGACGCGCTCTGCTGGGCTTTAGCCTCATTCAGACGGCAGAGCGGTAATAGAACCAAACAAGCTGCTAGAGTGGACCGAAAGAGCTTTTGCCTCAATCTTGAATTCAAGATGAACCTCTCCTTTGTGCCAGTGAGGTCCCGTCTTCCCCATCGAGGCGCGTAAGAATTTATGATTATTAAAAGAGACCCAGGGCCAAAATCCTGGTCCCCCGGTGCCATCCTCGTCTTCGAAGCTGTGGCCTTGGCGCCTTTATCGCAGAGCGATCGCTTAGAAGCGGAAGTCGGCCGCAAACGCGACTGCATTGTTGACCTTGATGTTGATGCCTTGCGCCAGAGTAGCTCCGACATGTCCGGTCCCAACGTCAAAGCTCCATTTGGAGTCCGGGTACCGAGATACTCTGACCGCATAGATAAGGTCCGTCGGAAGGTGAGCGGTCGGTACATATTTGATGTAGCGAGGTTCCTGGTCAACCTCAGCCGTTGGCGCAATCAGGATTGCCTTCTTGATAGGTATCGGAAGAGCGAGACCTCCGAAGGCTCGTGCCTCCCAGTCAAGGGTGTTCCCGCCGTAGCCGTACTTCTGAGCATTGGTGCCGCGAACGCCGCCAGTGCCCAGGAACGCGAACTTCTTTCCGAAGGTAAATAACTCCGTTGCCACGCCGTAGACATCCCCGTTGGTCGCGTTCGTCTGTTGAACCGACTGCACCACGAAGGGATCATTGGTTCGCAATACTCCTCCGACCGAAACTGCGGGTACGTATTTGAGCTTGTGCGCGCCCGCCCGAATAAGCTTCGCCTTGACATTGAACATGTTCATGCCGGCGAAATTAAAGAGAGGGCTGATAGTGGGATCTCCACCATCAGTGTGATTGTTCCGGGTAAAGCCAAACTCCAGCCAGTTGCCGAAGCCTTCTTCTACCCCAACGTTCAAGTAGTCCCCTGCAACCGGACCGGCATCCACCACGTGAAAGCTCATGGTCGGCGCACCGAACCGATGATGGGGGGCCGGCACGACCTCGGCCCAAGGTTGGAAGAAAATGCCTGATTGGCCGTCCATGTTGAGGGCTTGGCCGAACAGGGTGGTTTGGACGCACGGCGCCAGAAGTACCAGTGCGAAAAGTACAAACCTTCCGACGCCACTTGTGAACATCTTTGTGAACATTGTTTGTACCTCTATTAAGCTGAGGCTAGTCCACGTCGGGTACCAGCGGCCGGAGTTGATGTGCGACGCGAATAGCGATCACGGTAGGCCCGTCGGCGGAGAGAGCTTTTGTGAAAGCAGCCTTGATCTCTTCCTTAGTATTGGCGGCCACTCCGACACAACCGAATGCCTTGGCGGTCGCGACGATATCGAGTCCTGGCAGATCGAGCGCCGGCACATTGGGCGTTTTTTCAAGTACCGCAAACTCTTTGAGAATCGCGTACTCGTCGTTGCAGGGGACGATGTAGATGAGCTTCAGTTTCTGTCGAGCAGCTGTATAGAGACTTTGTACGGAATACTGGAGAGCTCCATCCCCAATGGCAGCGATGACCGGGCGCCCGGTTCTCAACTTCTTCTGGGCTATTGCAACACCGACCGCCGCCGGTTCTCCCCATCCCAGGCCGCCACTGGCAAAGGTATAGTACGAACCGGGCTCGTGGATCGGCCAGTATTGTGCGAGATCCCCGAAATTAGAAGCAGTCTCGTTCACCAGAATGGCATTTGCGGGCCGCAACTCGCTCAATGCAGCGAATGCCTCAAGGGCCGTTAAAGGACTATTCGGCGGCGACGGAAGTTTTCGTTCGATGTGTGGCGCCGCTGGAGCGGGCCGCGACGTCACTTCCGGGATCGCATCATTCAATGCCTCCAGGGCCAGCTTTGCGTCAGCCAACAGGCTGTCTCCGACGATAGCGGCGCCTGCGTCGTAGGGGTCATTAGTAATTTGCAAGAGTTGAGCACCTTCGGGAAGGTAGTCTCCCGCAACGTAGGGGTAATACCGGAAGACCTGGGCTCCAACCACGATGATTAAGTCATGGTCGCGAAGCTTCTTGCTCAGTGGACCAATCGCAATCGGAGCCATGCCGCGAAACTGCGGATGAGTTTGGGGGAAGGACGCTTTCTCAGAGAGCGGCGTCATGTATACCGGAGCTCTCAAGCGCTCAGCAAACTTGATGCCGGCATCCCAGCCGCCTGCGCGCTCGATCTCAGGCCCATAAAGCAACACAGGGTTTTTACTCTTCCGAATCCTTTCGGCGAATTGAGCTAGTCGCTCAGGGTCAGGCGAGTACCGTGAGCTCGCTGTTCGAACGACCGCCTCTCCCAGAGCCGGCTGGTCCCAGTCATCCAACGGAATTGACACGTATACGGGGCCGGCGGGAGGCTGCAAGGCAACCGTATATGCCCTCATGATTGCCCCGGGGACGTCTTGTGCCCTTACCGGTTGATACGCCCACTTAACCCAGGGCCGCGGCAAGGTCGTCTCATCGCGGTTCGTAAGAAGTGGATCGCAAAGGATCATCTCACGTGTCTGTTGACCCGCCGTAATGATGAGAGGTGTCTTATTCTGGAAAGCCGTCATGATATTGCCCATGCCATGCCCGGTTCCAGCTGAAGTATGCAAATTCAGCAGCGCTGGCTTTCCTGTGGCTTGAGCAAAGCCGTCGGCCATAGCCACGGCGGTTGCCTCCTGCAGACCGAGTACATATTCGAAGTCCGATGGGAGGTTCTTGAGGAAGGGCTGCTCAGTAGATCCTGGGTTTCCGAAAATTGTCGTCAATCCGAGACTGCGCAAAAGATTGTATGTCGCACCTTGAACGCTCATCGGGCTGTTCGCGGCATCTAGGACGGACACCTGGACTTCGGTTTTGCTGTTTTCGCTCATCTCAACTCCTTGTGCAATATCTGCTGCTCAGCGCATTGGATCGTCACTACCTGCATCTCCAATCACACCCAAATATTGGCAGCATTCAGCGAACTTGAGAACGTGATCGATAGCTAGCTCACGGTGATCAGCTAACGTGATGGGCCATTCGTTTGCCACGCACTCCGGTTGATGCCGACATAGCGATCTCACAGACTTTGTCCGGGTACATGCATGTTTTGGAAACCAGGCTGCATACCGCGCCCTGCCCGGTCGAAGCGCTTCCCATCCAGATACCCCGTGCTCGCGAGGGAAGAAACAGAACGACATCAAGGGACATCGGCTCGAAGTGGAAGAAATGTTTCCCTGGACATTACGAACCGACTTCCACCTCGCCTACCTTGGGCCTGTGGAGAGCGATGCCTCAACTCGATGGATCGTTCGCGGATCGCCGACGATGAAATCGCGCGAAGAAGCATTTTCCAGAAGCGGTCCTGACCCCAGCGCCCAGAAGATCCGTGACGAGAATCGGAATATCCTTCGATAACTACAGAATGCTGAAAGGTTCCATCGCCGTCGCTCTCAATCGTCGAGTCGATCGCGCGCATACCGGAGAAAGCTCCTCGGTCCCGTGCGCTCCAAGCTGACAAAGAACGTAGGGAGTCAGCCACGAGCGGCGGCTATTCGCTCATAAGAGAAACAAGAAAATCGTGCGACGGAAACAGGATAATGTACTCATTGAATATGGTTTATGTGCGGAACGCTGATTAGAAATGGAAAATGGGATCGGGTCTAGGATTATCATTGAGCGCGCTTCGCCGCGCGGCCATCCACATGGACGAATAGTCTTAGGGCTGTATCTGGAGCGCACAACAAGACATGCGGAAGCCCTGCGTTCCTGGGTACAGTCGTTGTGGTATTGCCATCGCCGAAGATGCCCCGCGGACGCGAACGCGATCTTCCCAATGACTGTATGCAGATCATCCTCAATCTGTCTCGTGACTACCTCACCGACTGCGGCGAAGATGGAAGCGCTCACGAAAAGCATTTGCGAGGAATCGTCGTGGGTGTGCGGGACAGCTACCAGGTCGTTGACTGCGGACACGGAGGAGAGGGCAGGAGTTGTGATACGACTGGGTGGCTTTACCGGATAGTCCCGGGAGCGTTCTGACCTCTTGCTTCAAAGAGTTATCGCTCTCGAAGACATCTGGTACGAGCCACTACTCTTCGAGTACCTGGGCGAGGCTCTGACGCCGCTTCAGAAGCTCACGTGTTTGGATAAACTCCTCACTGGGCTGGTGGGAAAGAAGTTGCGGCGGTCGGAGATCACGGATCATGCCCTCTACCTTCTGCGTCTCAATCACCTGAGCATAGCCGAATGCGCGCGCTCCATTGGGGTCAGCGAGCGTCGGCGATCGCAGCTTTTTCGTGAAGAAGTTGGTGTCTCGCCGAAACTGTGGGCCCGGATTCAGAGGTTTCAGGCTGTTACGCGCGCCCTTTACGCTGGGGTTGACATTCCATGGGTGGAACTGGCTCTAGACTGTGGCTACTATGACCAATCGCACTTTGCCAACGACTTCCGCGCGTTTTCAGGTCTGGACGCGTCAGCGTATTCGAAGCATGTGACCGAGCCCGCGCAGTAGTCATTCCCAATGGTTATCCCTGCGCTGCGTTTCTGATGGCGACGGGTTTCATGCCTGGCGCACAGCGACTATCTCTCGCGGTTCTATTCTAGGTCTGCCGCGGCAAAGTCTGAACGTCGTTTCGCCGGAGGAAAGCGGTAAGATGTCACGAAAGCCTTGATTTCATTGCCCTTCCGATGAACGCTGGCGCGAGATTTTGTGACTAAATTGTGCCTGCGAGGCACATTTGGCCACCTCACCAGTAAGAATGAAAAAGGAGGCCAGTTGATGCAGAATGGCAGCATCATTCGGACCGGGCGCCGGCGCGGCCCCGATGTGTGGGAGTTCAGGTGGAGAGAGCCAGGCCCTGATGGCAAGCGCAGGCACCGTAGGATCGTCCTCGGTTCGGTGAACCAGTTCGAGGACAGATCGGCTGCGTTTCGTGCTACGCGCGCTCTGTGTCGAGACATCAATCTTGCGAGCCGCAGGCGCGGACCGGGGCCGCTCACGCTGACAGAGTTGGCGGAGCACTATTGCCAGCGTGAGCTGTCAGCTGAGAATCAGTGGAAGACTTACTCCACCAAGTTGACCTACCGAGGCTGTCTGCCGAAGTGGATTATTTCTCGCTGGGGCAAGTATATGTTGGGTAGTATTCGAGCCGGCGAAGTCGAGTTGTGGCTGCGATCATTGTCGTTGGCTCGTTCAAGCTGCGCAAAGATACGGAACGTTATGAGCATCGTCTTCAATCATGGCTTGCGCTATGAACTTTCGACCGGAACCCCATTCAATGGGTGCGTCAAAGCGCAAAGCGGAAGAAGATCCCGGCAGTGCTCGAAATCCATGAGGTCAAGTCGCTGCTGAGCGTCCTACGATTTCTGGGAGCGAACCATGGTCCTACTGGATGTATTGACAGGGCTGAGAGCCGGCGTACTGTTCGCACTCAAGTGGGCCGACATCAACTTCAACAGGAACGAGATCAGCGTCACGCGCTCCATCGTCATGCAGGCCGTTGGCCCATGCAAGACCGAGGCGTCGCAGAAACCCGTTCCTCTCGCCCCGCTCCTAGCCTAGAGTTTTGCACTTTTTGAGGACGTTTTTTCGTGTGGCCGACGTTCCGTCAAGGCCCGGATTACGCGCTCTCTAGTCCATAAAAAAGTTGAGAAGCTTGTCATTTTTCTCTTGCATTACATCTTCATATCTGTTATCTTTCAAGTTATGAAGATGAAAGACAAAAGCGCCCAACTCATTGCTTCCCGCGAGAAGCTCGTTCAGCAACTCCCCGATCTCCCCACCATCCTGCCGGGTTCTTTACTAACCCGCATGGTGCGCTGCAACAAACCCGGTTGCCGCTTTTGCGAGAAGGGAACGGCCACGGCCCGATTGTGATTCTCTCCGTCAGCCTGGGTGACCGAAAGGTGCGCCAGATCCAAGTTCCCAGCGAGATGAACAACGAGGTCGAAGACAGCCTGCGCGCGTTTGCTCAGACACAGGATCTACTGAAGCAGATCGCAGCCATTAATCTCGAACTGCTGAGGGAACGTAAACGCCAGCGGTAATGAGGCTTTTTTTTGCGCATTTGTTCTTTCATAGTGACAAAATGAAAGACACGGAGTCGTCAGTACCCGATTTGCTGGTCAGTTCCTTTACTCCTCTGCTGCTCGCCTTTCAGACCTGCTTTACTCAACCCAGCTTCTCCTCCTTCTGGGCCGTGAGCTGCGCCTGGATTCTTTGTTCCGGTCGGCGCTCTCTTACCCGCGTCATTCAGTCCGGGCAACTGGGCAGCTACAAACACTTCTCCTCCTTTCATCGTTTTTTCAGCCAGGCCCGCTGGAATCTCGATGAGATCGGCCACTGCATCTTTAAGCTTCTGCTGCCTTACTGTCCCGAGGTATTGACCGGGGCTGTCGACGATACCCTGACGCGAAAGACCGGTCGCCATATCTGGGGAGCCGACATGTTTCACGATCCCCTCCGCTCCACGCAGAAGCGGCCCGTGTTTTCCTTTGGCCACAACTGGGTCGTCTTCTCCCTGCACGTCTCGTTTCCCTTCGCCCCCGGCAAGGTCTGGGCTCTGCCCATCCTGGTCCGCCTCTATCGCAAAAAGAAGAAATCGAAAATGGCTCCCGGACGCAATGGAAAGCTCGAAATGAAACAAACAGGTCAAGCTACCGGCAAGGAATATCGAACACGGCCTCAACTCGCTCGGGAAATGATTCAAATCGTGGCCTCCTGGCTGGGGCCGCGTAGACTGCGCATGCTGGGAGACAGTGAGTACGCCGGCGGTTCCATCAGCCGCCATCTGCCGGTTAATTCGGAGTTGATCAGCCGCATGACGATGAACGCGGCACTGTATGAGTTGCCACCGCTTCAGACCGCCGGACGCGGACGTCGCCGAAAAAAAGGCGCGAGGTTACCCAATCCACTTCAGATGGCGCAGGATCCAAAAGCCTCCTGGACCAAAACCAAGGTGCACCTATATGGGCGTAAGGTCAAGGTTTGGTATCAGTCCTTCGACGCGTTATGGTATTCCAGCGCCGGCTCAAGGCTGCTGCGTATCGTTGTGGTCCGCGATCCCAGTGGCCGCCGCCGCGACGATTGTTTCTTCTCTACTGACCTGACCATGAAACCTACACAGATACTGGAAAGCTTTGCTTTACGCTGGCCACTTGAAGTCTGTTTCCGCGACGTCAAACAATTTCTCGGTCTGGAAGACCCGCAAAACCGTGTCTCCAAGGCCACGCGGCGAACCGCTCCCCTCATCTTCTATATCTATGACCTGGTCCTGCTGTGGCACGCACAATCCGGCCATCGCATCGCCCCAAAATCCGCCATCGAGCGGCCCTGGTACACACGCAAGACATCGGTTTCGTTTGAAGATATCCTGCGCAATCTCCGCCAAGCTACCTGGCAGGAAAAGATTTTCGGCGACCCCAGACTTAATGCACACACGAGAAAAATACTTCAACCCCTTGCAGAATGGGTCAAAGTTGCTACATAAAAGTGCAAAACTCTAGCCTAGTATCGCTGTTCGCATTGCTGGTCGTTTTCCCCGTCCTCGCGTCGGCGAAGGGTGATCCACGCCAACAAGTTCTAAACGCTAGCCACTCTACAAGAATCAATGATGTCGATATGAAGCCGTGGCACCTGAAAGTGAGCTTCCATCTGAATAGTCGAGGCGGCCAGTCACCGGAAGAGGGGACCATTGAGGAATGGTGGGCTGGGCTGACAACCTGGAAGCTAAGAATAGGGAGTCCATCCTATACCGGCACTGTCATCGAAAACAGGGACGGTGATTTTCGAACTGCGGGTGTAGGGCCAATTCCGTTAAGCATTAGAGCGATTGAGCAGGAGATCGTTTATCCGATGCCGATGGGAGAGGACTTGAGCAAAACGGTACCGCACATGAGTCATCAGAAGCTAGAGAAGGATTCGCTCGATTGCATACAATTGTCCGAGCCCCCGATCCCTCTTCCGTCC
>DATDLS010000080.1:0-3348 GCA_036519195.1 Occallatibacter sp.
CGGCCCGCTTCCGGCAAACGTCAGCGTCACATACCCTTCGCTGGGTGGAACTCCGGCGTACTTTGAATTCAACACCTCTCCAAATGCTTTCGACACATACATCCTTGCCGGCACCGTCACTGGAAAGGGCGGAAGTCACCCTTCGATTGCAACGATTGAACCGCAACTGGCAGCTTCGCTCTTCACCACGAGCGGAATTAACCTCCCGATCGACGAGGTCGTCACCTCGAACGGACCGATGTCGGCCTCCTATGACATTGCGTCCGCCGAGGACCCTGGCGGTCATCAGAACAATACTATCTGTGGCGGATCCCCCAAGCCTCCAAGCATTGGCACCCCTCCATCCACTGAAACGGCAACGACCGTCACAGTCCTGTCCGCACCTACGGCCACCATCCTCGGTCAGGATCTCACTTTGTCCGCGACTGTCAGTTCCAACGCCGGCCCGGTCACAAAAGGCAGTATGTACTTCGTGCTTGACGGCGCGTATGTGCCTGCGGTTCCGATGACGGCTCAGGGAACAGCCAGCATGACCATCCCCGGTGCATCGGTCGGGCTGGGAAGCCATACCGTGCAGGCTGACTATTCGACAGTAGCTCCGTATGCCGCGTCCGAATCAACTGTCGCTACAGTCTCGGTCTACGTTGCGACTCCCGGTATAGACCTGTCAACCTCGGCGGCCGGGGTGAATGTAAACTACGGCTCGACCTCGACTCCGATCACCGTGCAACTTACCTCACTCGATGGGATGACCGGTAACGTCAATCTGAGCTGCACCGGGCTTCCTCTCGGGATGAGCTGCAACTTCAATCCGGCGCAGGTGAGCCTTCAGGCGGGAGGTGTCGGCACAACATCAGTGACGATCACAGCAACTGCAGTGAGCCTGTCTTCCTTCTGGATTCCAGGTATTGGGTGGCTCGTGCTTCCGCTCTCGCTTCTAAGCCTTGGACGGACGCGAAGGGGAAGACATCATCTCTCGAAGATCGCTAGCGTACTTGCCTTGTCGCTTCTTGGGACGCTCTATCTGTCCGGTTGCAACGGTGGCAGCAATTCTCAATCAGCGGGCTCAGTCAAGGAATCAGGGACAAAAACCATCTCAATCAATGCCACAAGCGGGAGCACAACGAGTACGATTCCCGTTCAGGTAGATATCCAGTAGTACCAACGAACAGGTGAGTCAGGCCACAAAGCAACTCACAGAAGACATTTAAGGCCTCCAATGTGGGGGCCCTTGAATGCAACCCGCAGTGAGAACGACGATGGCCGCACAGGGCTCGGGCGGGATGACGACTCAGCCACTGGATGGCGGTTCTATACCCATTCGCTCCTTAATGCGGAGACAGATGTCACCATCAGGAGCTCCGCCCACGGCACGGTCTTGAGCAAGTTATTGCGAGCAAGTGGTGGGAATGGCAAGAGTGGAAGGCAATGCCGCTCTTGCCAGTTCAGATTGAGCTAACTACCGAACATTCGTTGGAAAGGGGATACGGTATATGTCGAAACCAACTTAATCTTTGATCTGCAGCAGCATGCTAACGGAGGACTATATCCACACCGGTTCGATCCTTGCGTCCTCCTCTGCACCGGCTCCGTTAGCCACATTCCTCAATGGACATGGCCAATCAGAGGCTCTTGTCGTATTCGAAGTGGGTGAGCTTTGCCATCTCCAGCGTGAACCTCTCAGCAGCTCCGGCTGGAACTTTTGCGGAATCGACGCCGAGGTCGACAGGATCACCGCGGGTGACCGCGGGAGCGTCTGGATGATCACTCATGAACAAGAAGTATGGATGACAAATACCGGACATTGGAACTCAATCGGGGAAGCACCGGGGGAGAGCTGACCATTTCGGCCGGGAACGACGGAACGATATATGCGATGGCAAACCGGGACCGCAACTTTCATCTTTTTACCTTCGACGTCGCCTCAGCTTCATTCATTGATCAAGGCATCGTTCTTAATCGGTATGCTCGGGGAGGAATCCCTGATTCACTGTGGCCCCTCGCCGATGGCAAGCTCTTACCAACAGCTATGATTCATGGCGCGAAGTCTATGCGCCGTTTGCCCCGGCAGATTTCGGGCCGCGAGACGTGGAATCCTCGTTTTCATTCCTATGCCCTCAAACATCTCCTCAAGACTCGATCCCATTGCGGCATAGGCCTTCGCCGGCATCTTCGAGGTTTTGTCTCCGAATGCTGGATGCCGCAGAACGAACAAGTTGTACTCTAGAAATCGAGTGCTCGAGGTTGAGTTCTTCAAAGAGCTGATATCACCCTTTCTCATCGCTCGGTAGAGCTCTTCTTTTGACGTTGGAAGCTTCGCCCGCGCGCCGGTACTTTCGCGCGCTCTTGCCGTCCGTCTCTTAACATCTTCTGCAAGAAGCTCCATAAAAATGGCAGCCAACTTGGCTGCATCGCATCTTCGTGATTTTTATTTGAGTTTCGGCTTTCAGGTAGGACTCGAACCTACAACCCTTTGGTTAATAGCCGAAAACTAAAGGCCGGAATATCAATGTTTTCAATGGAGTACACAGGAGCCTAGCGCTGCGCGATGGCGATGCCGACCTCCAGGGCCACGAAGGCGAACTCACAGCCGCCTATCGCCTTCTCGATCGCCTGCATAATACCTACGGCCGTTTCATCGAGATTGTCGATTTTACCCCATTCTGCGATACTGACTTCAAATGCCAACGGGCGCACTTGGTCCTGTGAGCAATGGGGTTTCGGCCCACCTCCGCCACCGGTTTAAAGGAACTGCGTCAAGTTGTGGGGTCACAGACTGCAACGCCCTTGAACGGGCGTGCTTGATATGGCGGGAACGAATTCGGACAAGCCGCCAACTATGGTGTCTTGTCCACTAATCGGGGAGACAAGCGGATGTCGAATATCAACATTGACCTTGCAGAATTACTGGACGGTGTTGATCGGCCCGGCGACTTTTATACTGCCGGCACCTGCGAGATCTTTGCACCCGGCTTGGACGTTCAGGGCGTCGGCCCGATCGCCCTTCCACTGCTGCCGGTTCAAGCCGCGCAGCTGATTGCCATCGCCCAACAAGCCGCGCAGCTGATTGCCATCGCCCAACAAGCACCTTACGGCCGCGGCGAGCAGACGCTGGTGGATACCGAAGTGCGGCGAACATGGCAGATTGATCCGGAACGGGTCCAGATCCGCGGTCGGGCCTGGGACCGGACTCTGGAAAACATTGTCGACCGCGCCGCGGAGGGGCTTGGCGTGACCGGCCCCGTGGCAGCGGAGTTTTACAAGCTGCTGGTCTATGACGAAGGCGCATTCTTCGTTAGCCATCGCGACAGCGAGAAGACGGCGGGAATGTTTGCGACCCTCGTCATA
>DATDLS010000081.1:0-2640 GCA_036519195.1 Occallatibacter sp.
ACAACCGACAACCGATAAGGGGGGCAGAATGGCCAACGACAAGCTGATTGAAATTGAGGAACTCACCAAGGTCTTCTACACCGACGAAGTGGAGACGCATGCGCTGTCCGGCATTCACCTCACCATCTCGCGCGGCGAGTATGTGGCTATGTCCGGGCCGTCGGGCTGCGGCAAGTCCACGCTGCTCTCGATTCTGGGCCTGCTGGATACGCCGACCGGCGGGCGTTATCTGCTGAACAACAATCCGGTGGAGAACTTGAGCTTCGGCGACCGCTCGCGGATTCGCAACCAGGAGATCGGCTTCATTTTTCAGAGTTTCAACCTGATCGGCGATCTGACGGTGGAAGAGAATGTGGAACTGCCGCTGACCTATCGCGCGGGCATGCCTTCGGCAGAGCGCAAGGGACGGGTGAAAGAGGCTCTGGAGCGGGTGAACATGGCGCACCGCATGCGGCACTATCCGGCGCAGCTGTCCGGCGGTCAACAACAGCGCGTGGCTGTGGCGCGGGCCTTGGCTGGTTCGCCTTCGATCCTGCTGGCCGACGAACCGACCGGTAACCTGGACTCGAAGAACGGCGAAGCGGTGATGCACCTGCTGGCCGATCTGCACCGCGAGGGCTCGACGATCTGCATGGTGACGCACGATCCGCGTTTTGCCAAGCACGCGCAGCGCGAAGTGCACCTGTTCGACGGCAAGGTCGTTTCCGAAGACGAGTTGAAGAAGCTCACTGCGGAAGTGGAGGCCTAAGCATGCTTGGCAACCTGCTTCAGGACTTGCGTTACGCGCTGCGGCAGTTGCGCAAGTCGCCGGGATTCACGCTGACGGTGGTGCTGATGCTGGCCTTGGGCATCGGCGCCAACACCGCGGTGTTCAGCGTGATGAACGCAGTCCTGATGCAGTGGTTGCCGGTGAGCCATCCCGAGGGCCTCACGTATGTCCGCATGTCCAATGGCCAGAACCAGGCTCCCGGAGGATGGAATACAGGCAATCCCGACTCCTCCTTCACCGAAGCGACCTTCGAAGCCCTGCGCCGGCGCAGCGATGTGTTCGAGGGCCTGATCGGCTACGCGCCCCTCAGCACAACGGGGAATGTGGCGGTGCGTGCCGGCGGACTTGCCGAAGAAGCCGAGGGCGAGGAAGTGAGCGGCAACTTCTTTTCCGACCTCGGCGCCCGTATCGGGCTGGGCCGCGGTTTCTCCCTCGAGGAAGAACGGAATCATGCGCCGATCGCAATCCTCAGCTACGACTACTGGACCAGACGGTTTTCGCGCAATCCGGCAGTCATTGGCAGCACTTTCTATGTGAAAGGAGTTCCGCTCACGGTGGTCGGCGTTGCCGGCCAGGGCTTCAAGGGGATCGAGCCGGCCAGTTCCACCGACTTCTGGATTCCGTTGCAGAATCGTGCCGAGCTGAATGCCTGGGGAACGCCCGCTGAAGAGCAAAGTCTCTATGGCACACCGATCTGGTGGTGCCTGCGAATGATAGCGCGGCTCAGCCCTGGGGTTACACCGCAACAGGCCCAGCAGGCATTGGCCGGAACATTCGGCGAGGTCGTCGCCCAATCCCATGGGAAGATCGATCCCAGGACATGGAAGCCTGCCCTCGAATTCGTACCGGCGCGCGGCATCGCCGGGCTGAACGAGGATCTTCGCGAGCCGGTTCGAATCCTGATGGGCCTGGTCGCCCTGGTGCTGGTGATCGCCTGCATCAATGTTGTCATGATGCTGGCGGCGCGCAACGCCGTGCGCCAACGCGAGTTCAGTCTGCGCATGGCCCTCGGCGCGCGCCGCGCGCGAGTCCTGGGCCAGCTGCTCGCAGAAAGCATGCTTCTGGTTACCGCGGGCGCCGCACTGGGCTGGCTCTTCGCCCTGCTCGCCACGCGTGCCTTGGCCGCCTGGTCAGAGATCGAGACCGGCCTCAGCCCCGACCACACGGTGCTCGTGTTTACCCTGGCGGTGTCTTCACTTGCCGCGTTGGCCTTTGGGATTGCTCCCTACTGGACTGCCGTGAATCGGCCGGTCGCCGGAGTGTTGCGCTCCAGGGCCAACCAGATCACCGCAACAGGGAACTGGGCCCACGGCGCACGCGTGGTTGTTGCGGCGCAGATCGCCATTTCTCTGGTCCTGCTGTTGGCCTCGGGCCTGCTGTTGCGCACGTTGCGCAACTACGCGACCGAGAGCCTCGGAGTCGAAGCTGAGGGCTTGCTGGTCTTCGGCCTCACCCCGCAGGGAAGCGTTGACACGCACGTCTTCTATCGCACGCTGCTTGACCGGATCGGCCAGGTGCCCGGCGTAGAGTCCGTATCCATGGCTGAAAACCGGCCCGGCGCAGGCTGGGCCAACAACGACAATCTGATTCTGGACGGGGTTGAGCAGAGGGGAGCGGATCTGCGCTGGAACGGCGTAGGACCGGGATTCTTTCGCACCTTGGGAGTGGCCATTCTCTCCGGGCGCGACATTGGAGAACAGGATACGAAGGACTCGATGAGGGTCGCGGTGGTCAATCAAACCCTGGCTGAGCGATTCTTCCCGCACTCGAATCCAATCGGGCACCAGATCTGGAAACAACATCCGGCAACGATTGTGGGCGTGGTAGCCGACAGCAAGTACCGGTCCGTCGATGAAGGACCAAGGCCCATG
>DATDLS010000082.1:0-19438 GCA_036519195.1 Occallatibacter sp.
AGGAATGCGTGTTTCCAGTTCGCCCTGAAAACGTGGTGTCCATGTTCGATCTGATCGATTACCGTGGCCAGCTTTCCCTTTAACCTCTTGTCCAGCCGGACGCCGAAGATTTCGCTGATGCGGTTGGCCGTCAGACGCCACAGGCCGATCTCGCAACTGCGCTCGAAGGTGTTGTGGATGGGAAAGTGGCGTTTGAAGATGAAATTCCGGCAGTATTCGATCTGCGTGATGGAATAGAAGCGCGATAGGCTCATCTGGGCGCGTTCCTTGTTGGAGAACTTGGGGCCGAGGATGAGCGTCCAGTAATCGAGTTGTTTACGGATGATTTGGGGGCTGAGCCGGTTGGCCGCGGCTTGCAACGCCAAAACATCGTCCACGGCCAGGAAAGCGCTGTCGTTCTTGTGAAAGCCGACGTTGTCCCGCTTCAATTCTTGTTCTATGAACGAGTGACCGTTGAGCCAGTAGGTGGCGTGGAAGGGGAAGAACGATGCGACGCGGATGACGATCGGCCCAAGCACCTGATCCAGGACATAGAAGTAGAAATGAGTGAAGCGGCCGGTCTGATGCGCCAGGATGCGGTAGTTGGGATCCTATGTGGGGTATTTTGGCACGCTGATCCGGAAAGTGCGGCCAAGCTCCATACTCTTGAAAATAAAGTAGACGCCGAACGCCTTCCTTTTCTCCATGCGGCGCTGTGCAGGCAAGACGTAATCCTCTTTGCGAACGTTCTTCCCAGCCCATTCAATCGGGATCTGGTGGTTGCGGGCATAGGACTCCACCCAGTTCTGATAATCGTTGGTGCGCTGGCTGAGAACTTCCTTGCTCACGATCGGAAGACCAATGACCGCCCGAACGAAATGAACGACTTGTTCGGGCCGGGATAACCCACTCAGATAACCGTTGATCACAATCCGGTCAAAACAGTGATATACAAAGACCAGCAGGCTGCTAAACAGCCTTGTGAACGTGTCCATCGGTCGCCTCCCTATGCTCTCGTCTCGACAACAAGATCATCGGACAGACGACCGGTGGGGTCAAAATTTCAAATATCTTTGGCTAGTACTCATCGCAGGCGTGAGTTGCCTGGATGAAGTCCGTGAGGGTGGCCTTACCTTCGTTCAGTTGGCCGGAAGTTCTGTGCCGGTGACATTCACCTGCTGCAGGGATTTGGCTTCGTTGAGGTCGTTGGTGGTCACCTTCACGGTTTCGGACAACGCCGCAGAGCTCTTGGTGCCGAGCGGAGTTACGGGCTTGAATTTGATGATGAGCGCGCACGAGTCTGCAGCTTCCAGCGACACGATTGAGGTACATTCGCCCACATCCTCCAAAGTGCCCGCCGGGAAGTCCGCAGGAAAGGTCAGTGCAGAGATGTTCAGCGCGGCGTTCCCAATGTTCTGGATCCCCAACGCTTTCGGGCTGTCCGCGCTGGTCGAACCCACCTTGGTGTGATCGAAGCTCAACGATGGCGAATCCGCGCGGTCAAACTTGATCACCTGGCTGCTGAAGGAGTTGGCGACATCGAGGTTGCCTGATCCATCAACGGCCACGACGTCGGGGACATTCAACCCGATAGCGACCACGATTTGCAAGCCGTTTGGCGTTACCTCGTAGAGCTCGTCGTTGCCGTCGTCGGTGATGTAAACGTCGCCGGCTGCGTCCACGGCCACTGCAGCAGGAGAGATGAGTCCAGTGCCCACGGTGGTCTGTAAGCCGCCTGGAGTCACCTTGAACACCGCTGCGTTGTCGGAATCGGCAACGTAAACATTGCTTTGCGCGTCCACGGCCAGCCCCACCGGTGTGTTGAATCCACTGCCCACCATGGTCTGCGCGCCACCCGGCGTGATCTTGAAGACGCCCACGAGAAAGGGATCGCTCACGTAGACGTTGCCGGCTCCGTCCACGGCGACGCCGGCGGGAAAGTCGAATCCGCTGCCCACCGTTGTCTGCACGCCGCCCGGCGTTACTTTGAACACCGCGGCGGCGAAGCTATCGGCGATGTATACATTGCCCGCGCCGTCCACGGCTACGGCTTCGGGCACGCCAAATCCGCTGCCCACCGTGGTCTGGGCGCCGCTTGGTGTTACCTTGAATACCTTTTGCAGGCCGATATCGGAGATGTATACATCGCCTGCGCCGTCCACGGCGACACCTGAGTCCACGCTGGTTGGAGTTGATTCGGCTTTAATATCTCCGGCCACGAAACGGTCTCCAAAAAGCACGTAGGACCAGCCCGTGCCAGCAAGCCTCGGTCGCCACGCCAGACCGTCGAGCGTGGGTAAGCTTCGGTGAAGGAATCTTGCCCAAGTCCGCGTATTGGGGTATTCCGAAGTCGGAGAATGAATGAGTTCACCCTCTTCAATCGACGTTGCACGGCCTGGTACAGCGAGTTGGCGAAGATGCGGATTTGTGAGCTCGAGCACGAGCAGATTTCGCATCACTTTGAGTCGGCTGTAATGCCAATCGGCCAGTTGCATCTTTGGAAAAGACGGAGAAGGGGAGTGGTCAACGTTGTGGAACACGCTTTCTAAAGCGGCCGCCGGCAGGGTATCAGCGGCATACATCGTCGGAATATTCGGCGCAGGTGCACCTGGAAACGGGTTGAAACGCGCACCGTCCTCCTCTACATCGATTCTTTTGCCGGTGTTTGGATTGAACGAACCTGCCGGGAATTTCTTGCTCTTGCTATAGAAGCGAACAAGTTCAGCGCCCGCCAATACAGTTGTCGTCTGGAGGACAAGCGACGGATCGGGATCGGCGGGCGCAACGGGGCAATTAAAAGGCATCGGCAGGATGGGCAAAAGCCTCAGCTAGAGATACCACGCGGGTTGGATTTGATTTCAACAACTCTATTGGCTTACGCCCTCCGATATTCGGATTCGGGGTAGCAAAAAAGTAGGCCAAGTCCCATCCGGTCGCATGCTCGGGAAATAGCTTTATGACTTGAGCAATCACGGGCGAGGGAACTCCGTCCTGAAACTGGAATCGAGGAAAACACTGTTGCCCTTCGTAGCGGATCGCGAAGATCTTTTTCTCTCGCAACCAGCGTGACGCGATAGCAGCACGGTTTCTGGCCGTGCTCGTGCTTTCGGCGGCCACCTGAGCGGAGGTCCAGAACGGATTGGAACGCATGAACTGCTGCCTCCATTCCAGAGTGTCTCGTGAGATTGGTTCCTCAGCCTCGACTTTCCGATGTCGTTCCAGTAAATCAGTGTCGAGTAGGTTGCCCTCATTGATGGAGGTTTGAATCGGATAACTGCCGCCCTGCATGGTTTCGGCTCCGCTCTCGATTTGCATCACGAGCGGTAGGTTCCTGAAGCGCTCCGGAAGCGGGGGCAGATCCAACATCTTCAACAATTTGGCGTCGAGATGGGCTGTCATAATGTAGACTCCCGGAGTCGGCCTTACCCTATCCTTTAAAACCTTCTCTGTCGCCAGACCCACGAAAAATCGAACATGGTCGAACTCTTTATCTTCAATCGTTTGCAACGGAGATTTTGCCGATCCAGCGTGAGTGAAGTCGGCAATATTTGTTAGCACTGTCCACGCCCGATGGTAGGCATGGAAAAAGGTCTTCGCGGCAACCAGCATATTTGGTTGAGGTTTAGGATCGCGAGTGCCGTAGACCAGAACCCCGTACGCAGCGCCCGAACCTGGCCCGTTCTTCAAGAGAGCGGCCACAACCTGCTCCATCGCACTGCCCACATCCAGAGTTTGGACGCCCTCGGGTTCGAGTACCATCGCAGAACTCATAGCAGCTACGTTCGTGTTTGCCATAACGTTACTCCTATGATTTATATGATACTCGTGATGTACATGATGTCAATGATTTATAAAGCTCGCACATGCTGTGCGAGCCTTGCAGACAGAAACTGTTATTGCTTTGAGGCACTGGATCGAGAGGATCGCTTAGAGATTGCGCTCTTCGGCAATCGCGGAACGGACTGAACGCCCGCCCAAAGCGTCGCGATTGTCTGCTCGGTCACGAGAGTCTGGTCAGACAATCCAGGCACAACTCCTTGGATAACAAAGAGTGTTGCGAGGCCAAAGATCGCAAACCACCAAGTGTGAGCTATCACGATGTCATCCCTATTTGGCAATCCTTCATCCTTGGCAACATCGAAAAAGAGCTGCACGAAACGCGCGAACAACGGCGCGCCAAGGTCGTCGATATATTGTCCAGCGCGGACGCCGTTTCTGTTCTCAGGCCCGAACCAGACGTTGCGAAACTGCTGTGGATGGGCAACGCAGAATTGAATCAAGCCGCGTGAGGTCGCAAAAAGGCGCTCTTTCGGTGCAGGATGTTTAACGGCAGTCGCGTCGAAGTTCTGAATCATCAACCCGATCGTCTCGCGGCTCAACTCGGCAAGAATGTGCCATTTGTCGGGGAAATGCTGATAAATCACGGCGTGCGTATAGCCGATCTCTTTAGCGATTTCGCGAAGCGTCACGGCTTCGTAGCCGCGATCGGCAAACATCTTGCTTGCAGCTGCAAGGATTTCACCTCGCAGCCTTTCCTTACGCTCTAACCGACGACTTGGTGATGTGGTTGTCACTTCCATAGCCTAGTCCCATTTTGCGCTTTTTGCAACCATCTGTTGTTTTTCGACCATTGGTTTAAAACCTTTGATTATTTTGCAACCAATGGTTACTATATGCCTCTAATCGTCAGGGCGCGTATTTGGATTGGCGGCCCTATACGAGGCAAAAAGGAGAATGCGATGAAAGTTTTAGTGATTGGAGCAGCGGGCAAGAGCGGCGAGGCGCTGGTAAATGAGGCGCTTGCGGCCGGACATAAGGTGACGGCTTTCGTGCGCGGTACTTCGCAGTACAAGAAGGAGGACGTCAGAGTTGTTGCGGGAGACGTGCTGGACGCGGCCGCGGTCGACGTTGCAGTTGCCGGACAGGATGCGGTCATCGATGCGTTGGGCGGCAAGACGCCTTGGAAAGTGACGACGATGGAAACGAACGCCGCACACAATATTGTGGACGCGATGCGGCGCAATGGCGTACGGCGGCTGTTAAAGATTTCAGTGGTGGGTGCGGGCGAGAGCGTTAAGAACGCCGGCTTCTTCAACGAGCACGTGCTCATGAGGACGTTTCTGCGCGGTCTGCTGGTAGACAAGGCGGGTATGGAGGCCGAGATCGAAGGCAGCAACTTGGACTGGACGCTCGTGCGGCCGCCGATGTTGACCGACGCCGGGAAGACCGGCATTGCCAGGGTGCTGAGCACGGAGGGCGGCGAGAAGGCCCACAAGATTGGGCGGGCCGATCTGGCAGCCTTCATGGTGCAGCAACTGGAAAGCAGCCGGTATGTGCGTCAGGCAGTAACAGTGACGACCACATAGCGAGGCCTCCGTGAGGATCAACCACTTCTCTAATCGAGGCGATCCGATCGGGTCTCTAAGGTCAACAACGATTCATGCGACAGATGACTGTGGAAACCCCGCGGAACTGGCGAAGTGCTAGTTGCGCAACTCACAAGCTCTGATTTTCAAGTCAGGTCACCAACTTCGTTCACGAAAGGATTGTCTTATGTCAAACTTCCCCACACCGCTTGAAGAAGTCATTCATCACAACGTTATTAAGAACAATAAAACAGGCGGCCCGGCACTGGATATCGTGCCTGTGCAGTTGCTGTGGAGGGCACTGGGAGAACACACGGGCTACACCTTTTCCATTTTTGAGATGACGGTTGTGCCGGGTATGGGTATTCCACTTCACAGGCACCCATTCGCAGAGTTTTTTACGTGCTGGAAGGTGATCTGTCGATCGGATATTGGAACAACTAGGGTGTCACTGAGTGGGACACGTGTGAACCCGGAGAGAGTCTGATGGTACAACCCAATGCGCCTCACACGTTCTTCAACAAGAGTGAACGTCCGTGCCGCGTGCTGAGTGTCTCAACGTATCACCATGAATGAATGATGAAGGATGCGGTGCATCCGGATGGCAAAACAGACTTTTTGCCTGCTCAACTCACTCGGGCCGACTTTGAGAAGTTGACCAAGTCCATGGAAACGAACCAGACGTTTCTCGTCGCCAACCACGCTTAGCACGGGGCATCTCTTGAGTTCACTCTGTACTTACGAGTTGCGCCGCGACACAAAAACGGGCCGCAAGATACGGCCCCCTATCGCTTCAACAACAAGGAGAAAACAATCATGTATTTAGTCATGGGCATTACTGGAAACGTTGGCGGCGCCACCGCGCGTCATCTGCTGAAGCAGGGAAAACAGGTACGAGCACTTGTGCGCGATCTTGAGAAAGCGGCGAAGTGGGCAGACCAGGGCGTGGAGTTGGTGGAGGGAGACTGGAACGATGCGACAGCCATAGCGGGGGCGCTCAAAGGTGTTGAGGGCGCGTTTGTTATGTTGCCGGCTATATGGGCACCCTCGCCTGATTTCAAAGAAGCCAAGGGCGTGATTGCGAACTATATCGAGGCGCTGAGCAAGGTAATGCCCTCCCGGGTAGTAGCACTCTCCTCAATGGGCGCGAATAGAACAAGTGGGATCGGGATGATCACGGCGTTATCACTTTTGGAGCAAGGCCTTCGCACTCTGACCTCTCCGGTCGCATTTGTGCGCGCAGGCGGCTTCTACGAAAACTTTCTCTTCGGACTGCAGGCCGCTCAGGGTGGAACTCTACCGGTCTTCTACAATCCTACAAACCGGAAATCGACAATGGTTGCGTCGGACGACATCGGCGCAGAGGTGGCAACGCTTCTCACCGGGCCGGCGTGGTCAGGGCAACGCGTCATCGAGTTGGGTTCGATGGTAAGCGCGGATGAAGTGGCCGCACAGTTGGGTGAAGTCCTGAAGCTCAGCGTAATAGCCTTTGCACTCCCGCGCGCAGCCTGGGCGGAAGCGTTCCAGCAGTTCGGCGTTCCCAAGGGCCACAGCGGGGCTGCCGAAGAAACGTATGAGAGTGTGAACGCGGGATGGATGGACCTCGGAGTCACGGGTACCGAACACGTAGCGGGTAAGACGTCCGCACGCGATGTATTTGCGGCTGCACGGAGCGCCGTCAAGGCGTAAGCCCGGGGCTAGCTGGATTAGCCCGTTCCTTGGAAACTCGGCGAACGTTAGGAAAGTTTGAGCTCACACATGAAAGTTCTTGTTTGAGTGCAACGGAACCGGACGGCTGATCGTCCGGTTCCGCGTTGGCGAAAGGCCATCCATCGTAACCGCAAGAAGAGGACTTTTTTACTATGAAAGCTGAACAAACAATAGATAAATCCGTGCAGGCAGGTCGAGCAATTCAAATAGCCGCGATGGTAACAACCGGCCTTGTCGCCTTCAGCTGGCTGTACTTCGGAAGGTTATATCTAATTCACGATCCCGGCGAATGGAGGATTGCCAATCAGCAGCTCGGATATCCGCTGTATATCATCCCTCTGCTTGGCGTGACCCACATCCTTGGTGGGGTGGGAATTCTGATTCCGAATTTGCCTCGATTGACTGAGTGGGTTTATGCCGGTCTCGCGATCAATCTTTTACTCGCGTTCTATTCACAACTGAATGGCGGTGGCACTACTTGGGATAAATTTGATCCGATTCTCGTCATGGTATTCGTCTTCGCTTCGTATGTAATGAGACGCTGCATGCGCGCAAACAGGTGGTCGATATGAAGAAACTGCTCGGCGCAGTTTTTTATTTTTTCCAGGTACACCGCGCGCGGCACCGTTAGTCCAGAAAGTTTGTTCGAGTGGACGACGTCCCAATGTGCTTGGTTTATGAGAACAGACAAGCCACTCATTGAGCATGAGTTAAGTGCATTCCGGAATGATTGATACCGGCAAACGCGTTCCCAGTTACCAACACTTTCGCCAAGATGCGTCGGCGGCGCCCTCACGAATGCCCGGGAGCCGCCATCACGCGTACCCTACACATTTCCGGCACTGGAAGCTCCAGGCAGGAGCACGAGTTTGCCATGAGCCTTCTTGCTCATGCTTATCTCTGCTGCCTCACGCCAATCCTCCAAGGCGAACGTTCGGGCGATCGGAATCGAAAATAGCCTTTCCGCGGCAAGCTGGGCGTAATGACCGAGCACGTCATAGCGAATGCCAGCGTTCTCCTTCCACGCGGTGCGAACGCCGATACCTTCTTCGTCCCGATCCGCAAAGCTGAAGACACGCTTCGGATCGCCGTCCACGATCTTGACCAGATCGGGCAGCGTGCCCTTGACCTGAGCGGTATGCAGCGCAAAGTCGGGCGCTCCGCCTGCGAGTTCGCGAACGCGCTCTACCATGCCTTCACCGTAGGGCGTGACCTTTGCTCCAAGTGCACGCAGGCGATCGGCAAACGTCTCGCCTGCAGAGGCGATGACATGCGCGCCGCGAAGCAGAGCGATTTGAACGGCAGCGAATCCCGTCATGGTTCCACCCCCGTTGACCATGAGTGTCTGGCCAGCGGTCAGCGGGAGGAGATCGATACAGCGAGCCGCAGTCTCGACCGCCATCGGAAGCGCGGCAGCCTCAGTGATCTCCAGTCCCTCTGGAATAGGTAAGAAAACTTTGAGGATGGCATACTCGGCTGCGCCGCCAGTCGATTGACCGATGTAATCAGGAACACCGAAGACAGGATCGCCGAGGTTGACGTTCGTAACGCCTTCGCCGAGTGCGTCCACGATTCCGGAGACATCGAACCCGATTCCTATTGGAGGAGGAACCGGTAAGAAGCCCTCACACACGACCCAATCCGCAGGGTTCAGTGCGCAGGCATGGACACGCACACGGACCTGCCCGGTGCCCGGATTAGGAATCGCAACATCCTCGAGGCGCAGAACGTCGAAGGGCTTGCCGTAGGTTTCGAGACGAAGTGCTTTCATCGTGGCCGGCTTGGGATGGGTCATAGAGTCTCCGTTTGGTGTGGCCCGCCAAGCCGAACTGCGACTCAACGAGAATGACAGTCGTACAATCCTGCCGTGAGCTAGAATTGTCAGTGACTGACACAATAAGTCAGTCACTGACAGATATAACACGTATTGTCAGTGACTGACAATACGACAGGGGATCGATGCCAAGAAACGGGGAGCAAGTACGGAAGCGTCTTCAGTGGGCGGCGCTGGAGCTGTTCCGCGAGCGCGGGTATGAGCACACGACAGCGGCTGAGATCGCGGCCAAGGCGGGCGTCACGGAGCGGACGTTCTTTCGCCACTTTCCGGATAAGCGAGAGGTGCTCTTCGATGGTGATACGGCTTTCATCGAGGCGCTGACGACTGCGGTACTGAATGCTCCTGAAGCACTCGGCCCGTGGGATACGTTGTTTTTCGCGTTCAACACCGTGAAGCACGTGTTTGTCGAGAATCGACCGTTTACGGAGCCCCGCCAACGCGTGATTGCCAATAATCTCGCCCTGCAGGAACGCGCGACGGCAAAGACCAGATTGTTGATCGCGGCGGTTGCATCGGCGTTACACGAGCGTGGCCTAACAGTTCCGCAGGCTAATCTTGCGGCTCAGATGGGCATGGCGACACTCAGCCATGGCGTTGCGGCATGGTTCAACGACGGTTCGATCGATTTGGGAAACCATATCCTCAAAGCCTTTCAAGAGGCGCGCGATCTTTCGTCGTCCAGCATGGCGATGACAAAGCCGGAGCAGAAAAAGCCAAACTCTTCAGCAAAGGGCAGGACGACTCGAGCCAGATGAAGTTTCGATCCGCTCGCTGCGGCTCGCCGAGATAGGTCCTCAGAATGTATGGTCCGCCGCGTGACTGCAATGGTTGGTTTGGTCGAGAGACAAGTCTGCGGCAATGTATTCGTCAATAAGGGCGAAGTTGTTGTCAAGGACAAGGATCTCCTGTCCGGTGCCGTGCGCAACGCTCGTGTCCAAGGGTTTAAGAACCAGGGCTCGAGCGGGCTCTCAGCGAATCAACTACGGAGGAGTATTCTCCACCAACCATCAATACGGTCACGACCGCGACCATGATTCTTCTATGCGGACAACGCCAGCAGACCTTGCTTATCGCGGCGGCCCATTGCTGCAAAAAATCCCTCACAATTTGGACATTCTCTTGAATGCTCATCGGAATCTCTCCATTTCCCTTACATCGGATCGCGTGGTGTCGGTGATTCAACCGATATCGACGTTTAAGGCGATGTCCCAGGTGTCGGCGCCGTTTTTGGCAAGGCCAATCATCATCAGACCGAGCGACTCGAGCGTCGCGGCCATGGGCAGGCCGCCGACATCCAACGGACGCAGTCCGAGACTCTCGAGGAGGGTTGAGACGCGCGCCTTGGCGTCCGGATCGTCGGCGGCGAGGAACGCGTCGAGGCGTCCACCCTTGGCAAGTACGTGGCCGAAGAGGGTGTTGAACGCCTTCACGACATGCGCGCCGGCTGGGGCGCCCTTGGCGATCTCCTGCGCGCCCGAACTTCCGTGCGGTGTGACGAGGCCCGCCATGTCGGGAGCGACCGGGTTGGTGACGTCGATGATCACCTTGCCATCGAGCGCGTCCCCGTACTCGGCCACCACCGCCGCCGCACTGGAGTACGGCACAGCGAGGATGACGATGTCGCCCGCCGGCGCCGCGCCGTATGTTCCTGTGGTCGCTTCGGCTGCGAGCTTGTCCGCCAGCGCCCGTGCCTTGGCGGGGTTGCGGCTGATTACTTCGACGGTATATCCAGCCTTGGCGGTACGTCCGCCGATCGCCGCCGCCATGCCGCCTGTTCCAATGATGCTGATAGTACTCATGTGCAGTCTCCTCGTGAGTTGGGTATTACTAGTCCCTGAACGGGGTATCCCCCGGTTGTTTCCGTGTGTGCCGAGCCGCGTGCGTCATCTTTCAGGCCATCCCCGGGGCGACTGAGTCTTTGCGCGAACGGATCGCGATGTTGCTATCCGCCGGGCTCGTTGCGACTCGGCTCCCTGCCGTCAGCTCATCAGCCGACAGGGAAGTAATGGCCGTTGTCCAAATCGGCTAGCAGGCTGGGCTGAGCGGGTTCCCATCCAAGGGTCTGGCGGGTGTTGAGGTTGGTCGCCGGGAGATCCAGTGTGACCAAATTCGCGAGGAACCCAAAGAATCCCGGCAGCATCAGTACGTCCGCGGGAATGCTCACGGCCGGCAGGCCCAGACGGCTGCCAATGGCCTCAGCGATCTCGCGGAACGGGATTCCCTCGCCCTCGATCCCGTGCCAGTTCTTGCCAGCCGGACCCTTCTCCAGCGCCAGGCGGAACAAGGTGGCGAGGTCGCGGCTGTGCACGGCAGGCGAACGATGACATGTCGCACCCCCTCAAGGTTTACACGCGTTTCTTCGTGCATTTTTCTATGTCAAGAGCGCTGATTGGACGGGGAATCAGCCGCATCCGTTGAAGGCACGAACCGCCGTAGAACTCGCACAAATGCCCACCTATTACGTCATGGATCTCGGCAAGACGATGCCCGAGACCGTGGCTCCCTTCCAACCTTCCGCCGCCGAGGTGCTGGCCAGCAAATGGCTCACCGAGCCGGAACTTGGGGTGTACACGGAGGAGTATGGCCGCACCGGGTTTCAAGGCGCCCTGCAGGCTTATCGCGTCTATTCCAATCCTGACCTAACCGCTGAGTTGCGCCTGTTTTCGGGCAAGACGATCGATGTCCCGTCGCTCTTCATCGGCGGGAAGAGCGATTGGGGTACCTATTCGGCGCCGGGCGCGCTCGATCTGATGAAGACGAAGGCGGCGACGAGGATGAGTGGCATCGAGCTGATCGACGGCGCCGGTCACTGGATCCAACAGGAGCAGCCGGTTCGGCTCAGCGAACTCCTGCTCGCCTTCACCAAGGAGATAGACGGGGCGGATCACACCAGCGGTTAGGTCGGGGTATGCCTATTGTCGCTCTTGAAAATATTGCTCGGCGTCCAGATCACCGTCCCGTCAGGTCCGTCACGTTTCAGTGAAGCGCTTGGATTTAGTGGTCCTGGTCTGGCTTTAGCTTCCGGCTTCGCTGCCCTCGATCGGGGCAGCGAAATCCTTGCGCCCGGCAAGATATTCCGGCGGGGTCAGATTACCAAGAGCCGAGTGAGGACCGCTATCATTATGGTCCCTTGTCTGATTGCGGTTGCACACACAACCCTGTCAGACGGCCGCCCGTGGACATCTGCTAGGGCTGGAAGCGGACCTTGCGAAGGACGGTTCGGGGTGGAAAGGGGACGTCGAAGCCCTCGCCACTTCCGGACCTCGGATTATGACTTAGTCCGCGTGGACTCTCATGGACGAGCCCGGGCAAGCAGCACCTCTGACAGTGGACAGCAAATCCGTTACTGCTCCTTCTTGAACAAATCCTGGAAGATGAGCTGACCCCAAGTGCGGCCGCGTGCATGCACCAGCGCGCCTCCCTCGTTGAGCTTTCCCAGCTTGACGGGTGCGAACCCGAGTTGTTTGGCCAAGGCCGCCACGGGAGCGATCGCGTCCTCGTCGTCGCTCGACAGAAAGACGACCCGGTGGCCGCCCTCGACGATCGGATCGGTAGCCAGGGTGGCCGCAACCAGGTGATTGAAACCTTTCACGAGCTTAGCGCCGATGAACGCCTTCGCGACGAAGGCGGAGGACAGGAGGCCGCCCAACTATTCAGGGAGAACTCCAAACGCGTTCGTCGTGTCGATGACTGTCTTGCCTTCCCAACTCGGCAGGGCCTTTGCAACCTGGCGATGCTCCTCAAACGGGACCGCCAAGATGATTGTGTCGGCCTCGAGTGCCTCCCGCAGCGACTTGGCGACGACCGTGGGTCCAATCGCTCGAGCCTCCGGTGCCAACGCCTCGGGCGGCCGGCGGCTCGCGACGGTCACGTCGATGTTTTTACGGGCGAAGGCGTGGGCGAGGGCGAGGGCCTGACCTATCTTTCCGAATCCAACAATTGCGTAGCTCATAATGTTTCTCCGATCCGTGTTGATATTGATTCCCAGCCTTCGACGGCGCGGGATATCAAGTTCCGTTCTGTGGCGACTTTCCGGAAACGTCCCGCGGTAAATCACTTTGCGGGCGGCCGGAAGGTCAGCCACTAGCCGAGGGCTGCAGAGGTTAGATGGCGGTCATGCCGCCGTCGACGAACAACTCCACCCCGTTCACGAAGCTCGAATCGTCTGAAGCAAGAAACAGCGCGACGGTCGCGACTTCCTCAGATTGGCCCATCGTTCCGCGCGGGATTAGGGATTCGAAATATTGCCTCGCTTCCTTGGTGAGAACTGCTTCCTGCATCGGTGTGGCAATAGCACCAGGAACCAGCAGGTTCACGCGAATTTTTCTCTCCCTCAGTTCGTTGAGCCAGGTGCGTGCGAAGGAGCGCAGCGCCAACTTGCTCGCCGCATACACGCCGAAACCAGGGAAACCTTTCGCCGCAGCATTGGACCCGGTCATGAAGATTGACCCACCATCGTTGAACAGTGGCAATGCTTTCTGCACCGTGAAGAGGGTTCCGCGCACGTTCAGGTCAAAGATCTTATCGAAGTGCTCCTCGGTGATCTGTCCGAGCGGGACGGGCTCGCCTATACCGGCACTCGCGAAAAGGACGTCGATCTTGCCCTTTTCTTGCTTCACGACGTCGAACAGCCGGTCGAGGTCGTCGAGATTAGCCGCGTCACCTTGGACCCCGGTTACATTCCGGCCGACTACCTTGACGGCCACGTCGATCTGCTCCTGCTTCCGGCCCGTGATGAAAACGTAAGCACCCTCTTCCACGAAGAGCTTGGCGCTCGCCAGCGCCATGCCGCTCGTTCCACCCGTGATGACTGCAACTTTTCCTTCAAGCTTTCCCATTATTGCTCCTTTGGTGGATGTCCAGCATCCACTACTGAGGAGTAGAGTTCTTCTGTGATGGACGCGAACTGCTCGAACGTCCAGAACATTTGTCTATTCGTCCAGAACAGAGAGGCTAGCGTGGATCCGATCAGCGACATTTTCAGAACGATGCACATCACAGCTTTCGGTCAGCACAGGCTGGAAGCTACAGCCCCGTGGGGCTTGATACAGGAGAAGCAGTCCGAAGAGAAAGTCACGCCTTCCGGCAAAAAAACTTCACCCACGGATTTGGCGAGCTTCGCCATGCTGTCGCGCGGTAACTGCTGGCTCAGTGTCGAAGGCATTCCGAACCCGATTCCCCTCACCGGTGGCGACTGCTTCTTGCTGGCCCGCGACACTTCGATCGTCATGCGCGATAGCCCGCGAACACATCCAAGGTCAACCTTCCGCGAAATCGCCGCTAAAGCCAACAGTCATGTCGCTCATTATGGAGGCGGTGGCGCTCCAACGACCATCGTCTGCGGGTCCTTCAGTTTCGATCGCGCCAGCTTGAGACCCATCACCCAGCTGTTGCCGAACTTCATTCTCATCAAGGCCGATCAGGCACGCACGCTTGCGCTTCACAACACCATGCAGGCACTGGCATCAGAAATGGCAGAACAGGCGCCGGGACCGGAACGCATTCCCCGTGGGTGAGCCGACTGCTCAGTGAGCTCGGTCATGAGACTATCGTGGCGCACGCACGCAGTGTACGACTGATTGGAGAGAGCAGGCGGAAGGACGATCGGCTCGACGCCATGACGCTGGCACGACTGGTGCGGATCGATCCACGGCTGTTGTGTCCAGTGAAGCATCGCAGCGCTGAGGCACAAGCGGATCTGACGGTGATCCGGGCGCGAGCCGCTCTGGTCCGTACACGAACGATGTTGGTCAACGCGGTTCGAGGACTGACGAAGTCCTACGGGGAACGGCTCCGCGGATGCAACGCACGCGGGATGAAGCCGAAGGCAGCCCAGGATCTGAGTCCGGAGTTGAAGTATGCGCTGGAACCGATGATGCGCGGCATAGAGTCAGCCAGCGAACGGATCTGCGAGTACGATCAGATGCTTGAGTCTATGCTGCGGAACAGATATCCAGAGGCCGAGCGGCTGAAGCAGATCAAGGGAGTGGGAACGTTGATCGCTCTCACCTACATGCTGACGCTGGAAGATCCTTGTCGTTTCCGCAAGAGCCGGGACGCAGCCTGCTACGTGGGACTTCAGCCTGGACGGCGCAACTCGGGACAGAGCGAGCCGCAGATGCATATCAGTAAAGAGGGCGATCCGTACCTGCGAGCACTCCTGGTGCAGGCTGCACATCATGTGCTCGGTCCGTGGGGAGTCGACAGCGACCTGCGCCGCTGGGGCATGAGGCTGGCCGAGCACGGAGGCAAGCGCGGCAAGAAACGCGCTGTGATCGCAGTCGCGCGTAAGCTGGCCGTCCTGCTGCATCGACTCTGGGTTAGCGGAGATAGGTACCCGCCCCATCCGACTGACGGAAGCGGACGTCGAGCGTCTGCTCTCCCTCAAGCGGATGAGGAACGCAAAGGATGACGATTGGATGTTTCCCAATCGCATCAAGAAAGCCGGCAAGAAGATGAAACCCGGCCCGATGCGTTATGAGGAGATCCTGGCGCGGAAGATCCAGCCGGTCGCGGACCGGCTCGGCCTGCCGCATCTCACCTGGCGACTGATCCGGCACTGGGGATCGACGCAGATGATCGGGAACAAAGTGGACCCCAAGGTCGTGCAGCAGCGGCTTGGCCACTCGCGCCCGGACATCGTGATGCGGCATTACGCTCACGCTCTTGATGAAAGGGCTGACCAGGCCGCAAACCTGGTCAGTGATCAACTTGGGTATCAAATACCTGCTGAATTTGCGTTGAATCCGGTGGAAGTATGACCGGTTTTTCGCTTATTGGCAGCTTAACGGCAGCTAGACTTTTTCTGCCTGGTTCTAAGTTATTGAAGAAATTGGAGGCGCGGGTCGGGATCGAACCGACGCATAAAGGTTTTGCAGACCTCTCCCTTACCACTTGGGTACCGCGCCTTGGCAGGGCAGCCTAGAAATTTAAGTGATGCGCTCCATACCGCCGTAGCCAACCCGGCTGGCGCCGGAGGGCGGAATGGAGCGGGAGACGAGATTTGAACTCGCGACCCTCGCCTTGGCAAGGCGATGCTCTACCACTGAGCTACTCCCGCTTGTTGCAGTACTGAGTATACCGGGCGGCCCAAACGCGGTCAAACCGCAGGGCCCGGCCTGCGGCCCTAAAAAGTGCCGCTTGCCGACACGCCCACTGCGGGCCGACGACCCTTCTCTTCCCGCACAATCTCCCCGTCGCGGACAAACAAAATCCGGCTCGCAATGGCCGCCGCCTCAGGATTGTGCGTAATCATCAGGGTCGTCTGGCCAAGTTCCTGATTCGACTTGAGCAGCATGGCCAGCACGGCATCAGAATTTTTGGTGTCCAGATTCCCCGTTGGCTCGTCTGCCAGCACAATGGCGGGGCGAGCAATCAGAGCCCGCGCGATCGCCACCCTCTGCTGCTCACCGCCGCTCAATTCAGAAGGCCGATGCTGCAGTCGCCCTTGAATCGAGAGCAGTTCGGTCAGCTGGTCAAGGTACTTGCGATCCATCGGCTCCTTGTGGCCGCTGACTTCATAGGCGATTTCAATGTTGCCCATGGCCGAAAGCGTGGGCAGCAGGTTGAACTTCTGGAACACGAACCCGATGCGTTGCTTGCGCAACCGGGTGCGCTGGCCGTCGTTCAGCGTGGCAAAATCAACGCCATCAATGATCACGCGCCCGCTTGTGGCCTGCGTGAGGCCGCCCAGCAGATAAAACAGCGTGGACTTGCCGGAGCCCGACGGCCCCACAATCGCCAGGAATTCGCCGCGTTCCACTGACAGGGAAACCCCACGCACTGCGGTTACTTCCAATCGGCCCGCCGCATAAACCTTTGTCAGGTTCTCAGCAACAATAATCGGAGAAGAGGCTTCAGACGGCACATGCTCCATTGTAAATGGGAGGTTCGGTAGCATGGCTTTGGACGCCTGCCTGAACGGTCGAATGCCAGCGCCATTCGGACCTGGCTCGGATCCCCATTTCAGCGGAAAGCCTCAACATTCTCCCTCACCCATGTGTCCAGGGAGATCGGCCGGCGGCCGAGCACACGCTCCACCTCGCCGGTCACCATGCCCACCCGGCCTTCGCGAATGGCGCGCCACAGCGCAACGTGCGCCTTCACCACTTCGACCGGCTCCCCGCTCGCCCTGAAGCGCCGACCGGCCTCTTCGTCCGAGATTGCCTCAAACCGAACCGGCCTGCCGATCGCCGCGCCGATCTTCTCCGCCGCCTCGGCAAACGTGACGGCCTCGGGACCGGTAATCGCCAGTTCCTTGCCGAGATACTTTGGGCTCACCAACGCCTCCACCACGACTGCAGCAATGTCGGTGGAGTGGATGAAGGCGCGCCGCCCGTCGCCCGTCGAGGTGCGCACCACGCCTTCTGCTTTGACCGAATCCGCCCACGCCAACAGATTGGACATGAACCCGGCCGGCCGCACAAACGTGAACCCGATCCGGCTGGCGCGGATTGCCGCTTCGCCCTCTTCGTGCCATGCGCCAATCGCCAGGCTCTGTTCCACGTCGAGCGAAGACAGCTTCACAATGTGCCGCACACCAGCCGCTCTGGACGCACGACCAGCCAAGGCATCGAGCGTTGGAATGGCAGGACCTGAATTGAGCAGGAACAGGGAATCCGCACCTTGAAGCGCCGCGCAGAGCGCCGCCTCATCGGCCAGATCGCCTGTCGAAACATCCGCGCGATCCCCAAAACGGGCCCGCGCCTTGTCCGCGTTGCGTACAAAGATGCGCGGGCGAACTCCACGCTCGAAGAGCAGTTCCACAACTCTCGACCCCACATCGCCGGTTGCCCCTGTAATCAAGTGAATCATGGATATTGTCTCCTGTTCATGAGGAATACTCATTTTAGATATGAATATTATTCATGTTTATGATTCAGGATAATTCCGTTGATTCTCGAAGTAAACTCGCATTGTTCCAGTGAATATCGTCAATTTTTCCGACTGTTTCCACAGATATATAGATATAAGCTCACGTTTTATGTATGCTACCGCTATGAAACCTTCGACCCTGGCAAGAACCGCGCGCCGCCAGCCCAAGCAGCGACGTGCGATCGAGACAGTTGATGCCGTCCTGGATGCCGTCATGCGTATCCTGAAACGGGAAGGGGCTGCTGCAGTCACCACCAATCGTATTGCCGAAGTGGCCGGCGTCAGCATCGGTTCTCTCTACCAGTACTTTCCTGACAAGCGCGCCATCTTCCATGCTCTGCACAGCCGTCACATCGAGCAGGTCGATCGCCTCATTGAGCACACGCTCGTTACGCACGCTTCTTCCGCGCTTGAGGAACTGGTCAAGGCACTGATGGAGGCCATGATTGAAACGCATGAAGCCGACCCGGAGCTTTATCACGCACTGATGGCAGAGGTGCCACACAGCTCCGGCGGTAAACAGGCATTCGCGGTGCGCCTGCACGGCGTCTTCCTGCTCTCCATTGCTGCCCGGGCCCACCAACTCAAGAAACATCACGACCCGGTCAAGACGGCCTTGATCGTCGCACACATGGTCGATGCCCTCTCCCATGGAGTGGTCCTTGGCCGCCCTCAAGGGCTTTCCCGCTCCGACCTAAAGAAAGAGGCAGTGCGTGCCGTACTGGCTTACTTGCGCTCCTGAATCAGCCGGAGACTCTCAGGGGAATTGCATTTGAAAATCTCTTCAGCAGTCGAGCCTCTTGGAAAACTCCCCAGCAGACCGGGTGACTCTTGCGATCAGCGGGAGATTGGTCCGTTGGCCGAGCGTTTTAGGTTCTTCCCGGCGGTTGCCGGGCCGGGAGAGCACGTCGCGTCAGATTTTCGTCCACGCCGCGACGATGCCTTGGTGGCATGAGGAGGAAATTCAGGTCGATTCCCGGGGGAATCGGATTTCAAAATAGCGTCAATAGCCGGGTGAGGTAGTCCTCGTTCCAGCTGGCGCGTTTGAACTTTCCGCGCAACGATCCTTTGGAGCCCTCTTTCTGCATGGCGTTGATTGCCATGTGGCGCAGTATGGCGAGATTCTCGGGCCCGTTTCCCATTCGCGTTCTGTCCTGGTCTTCGTTCATCACCACATCCAACCGCCAGTGCAGGCTGTTTTCCACTCCCCAGTGCTGGCGGGCAACCTCGTTGAACCGCTCCGGTGTGAGCTCGGAGCTCAACAGATAATACGCCGTTTCTGTCGTGGTCTTTTCCGCTGTTTCACGTATCCGAACCACCTTGCCGACGGCCTTTAGGCCTGGCCATTGGTGCTGCTTCTGGAGCCAGTCGATCTCGGTTGACACCGATGCCGTACGCGTCTCAATGCGTCCATGATCGGCGTCGACCACCGGCTGAGCTGTGGCGGACTTTGTCTCCGGATCGTCAACAAGCAGAACCACATCTTCATGCAGCGTGCCCTGATTGCCTTTCAGCGCCAGCGCATAATCGTCCTCCTGTTCGACGATCTGCGCGGCGATGGTGCGCTGGCAGTTGAGCGCATCGGCGGTCACGATGGTGCCCTTCAAGGTCAGCATTTTGAGCAACTTCGGCACCGCTGTGATCTCGTTCGATTTGGCATCGGTAGCCACCT
>DATDLS010000083.1:0-16051 GCA_036519195.1 Occallatibacter sp.
GTTGATGCGAGCCTTGGTGATGGGTACTCGATTAATGATTGTCATTGATTAAAGTCGATAAAAGTCGATGATACACGATAAGTTTGCGATCGCCTGCCGAGAATTGAACCCTGGAATCAGAGAGCCGCTCGGCCACTCGCCAGTCGTTCCGGTCCGAGATGGCAACTGTTCGGCCAGGTGACGACGGCGTTTACCGTTCCTTATCGAGCTCCCCTTCGTATCTCACGTTTGATCAATGACTTGGGTCGTAACTGCCCGTCGTGCGTTGTGCTGATTCATCCACTCAATCGGGATCAACTTGCGCTGACCACTCTGGGCGTCTGTGGGGATGCCGCGAGAACAGCATGGCTACGGCATCATGCAGGAAGTCCTCGAGCGCACCATGGGCAAGGTCCGCCTCTGGCCGGCGACGCTTTACGGCTCCCTGAAACGCATGATCGAGGCGGACCTGATCGAGGAGTCGAGCAAGCGTCCGCGGCCGGAACTCGACGACGCCCGCCGCCGCTACTACCGGCTCACCTTGCTCGGCCGTCAGGTGCTCGACGGCGAATGCGAGCGGCTGCAGGGTCTGGTCCACGCAATCCATACCAAACGAAGATTGGTGACGGAATGAAACGATTCCAGCGTGTGTACGAGCGTTTGGCGCAAGCATTTCCTCACGAGTTCAAGCTGGCGCACGGTGACGAGATGCTGGAGACAGGTGAAGCGGTGATGGCGCACTTGGCAAAGCGGAGCGGCTGGAGCGGGATGGCGCGGCTGCTGGCCGATGCCGCCGTGCGCCTGCCGCTTGAATACCTTACCGAGATGCGCCGCGACCTGCAATACGCCATGCGTGCCCTAATCAAGTCGCCCGGATTCGCGCTCGTCGGCATCCTCTCGATGGGGCTCGCCATCGGGCTCACCACCAACGTCTACAGCTCCAGCTGGGCTCTGCTCACGCGGCCCATCGAAGGCGTCGCGAATGCCAGCCGGCTGGTCATGGCAGAGAAGCCGGTGTCCTACTTCTATGTCGAGAATTACCGAGAACAGAAAAACGTCTTGGCGGGCGTCGCCGCATTCCAGACCGCCGTGCCCTTCAACGTACGCCTCCCGGGCGAGCCAGACAGCAAGCAGCAGCGCATCTTCGGTCAGCTCGTTTCCCCCGACTACTTTCAGGTGATGGGCGTGGAGGCCGAGCGCGGACGCGTCCTGAACCCTGCAATCGACCGCGCCGGAGACGCGCCCACGGCGGTGATCAGTGACAAATTCTGGCGCACACGCCTTGGATCTCGTGCCGACGCAGTGGGCCTTGCACTGCGCGTCAATGGCCAGGCCGTGACCGTAGTCGGCATCGCCCCGCGCGGGTTTGAAGGCGCCTTCGCAGCCGAATCGGCTGCCGAGCTCTTCGTGCCGGTAACCGCGCCCGCTGCCCTCGCGCCTGAACTCGCCAATGACGTGCTCGATCGCCGCAATGCGCGCGTGTTTCTGGCGTTGGCGTTGCTCGCGCCCGGCGTCACGCCCGCCCAGGCAGAATCCGCGCTCGACGGTGTCACGCGCCGCCTCGATGCCGACGATCCTTCGGCCCCACCGCAGACCGACAAGGCCAGGCGGGTTACGCTCGTGCCCGCCGGAACCCGCGCGCCCATTCCACCGGAACTCAAGCGAGCGCTCGAAGGTTTCTACGAGGTGCTGATGGGCATCGTCATTGTCATCGCCTGCATGAATCTGGGCACCATGCTGATGGCGCGCGGCGCAAACCGGCGCAAGGAGTTCGCCATCCGCATGTCGATCGGCGCCAGCCGCTCCCGCCTCGCACGCCAGTTGATGAGCGAGGGATTGCTGCTGTCGCTCCTTGGCGGCCTGCTGGGATTCGGCTTGGCTTATCTGCTCAATGTGCTGAACACACAGTTCAACCAGGCCCTCGACACGCCGGGGGTGCCGGACGTGGCGATTGACTGGCGCGGGGCGGTGTTTGCCTTCGTTGCGGCTCTGGTCTGCGGGGTTGGATTAAGCCTAGCGCCCGCTCTGGGGGCCACCAAGCCGGAACTGACGCCGGCGCTGAAGGAAGGATCGGCCATGCAGCTTCCCGGCCATCGCCGCTTCGGCCTGCGCAACCTCGCCATGGCCGCACAGCTCGCTGGTTCCCTCATGCTCGTGCTGATCACCGGCTTTGTGCTCATGGGCTTTGCGCGCGGTTACCAGGTCCAAGCCAACTTCGACCCGAAGACCATGGCGATGGCCTCAATCGATCCGGTGCGCGACGGAGAGACGCCGGAAAAGGCTCTCGACCTCTTCGCCCGTCTCCCTCAACGGCTGCGGGACTCGGGCAAGTTCTCGAGCATCGCGCTGACCACGCTGCCGCCGTTTGCCACCGTGGATGACGACGACAGCGAGCAGCTCACTGTCTACGATCCGCACGCGGGCCCGAGGGTCGAGCAGGCCGCGATCAAAGAGACCGTAGGCGCCGGATATTTTAGGGCGCTCGATGAGCCCCTGTTGTCCGGACGTGAGTTCAATGACGCGGAAGAACGCAGCCTGATGGAGCCCGCACCGGGCAACGCCACGCGCATGCTGCCCGTGGTGCTCAACCAGACAGCGGCGAACAAGCTGTTCGGAAGCACCAATGCCATTGGAAAGCATTTGAAAGAAGGAAGCCGCGGCTATGAAGTAGTCGGCGTCGTCCACGACCTTAAGAGCGGCATGGGGATCAAGCAGGCGATCGCCTACGTGGCACTGTCGCGCGAAGACTTTCAGCGCCCGCCGGCAGCCGGCATCACGATCCTGGCGCGCACCAGGCCCGGAGTGGACGGACCCGCAGCTGTACTCGACGTCCTGTCAGATCTCGATCCAAAGCTGGTGCCGTTTCATGTAGAGACGCTGAGCGACCAACTTGCCATAAGCCGACGAGAGATTCAACCAGCCATGCAGACTTACGGCGGCATCGGCGGATTCGGGCTGATCCTGAGCGCCATCGGCCTGGCCGGAGTCACCGCGTACGCTGTCGCCGAGCGCAAAAGAGAAATCGGGATTCGAATGGCTCTGGGCGCCGGCAAAGGTCAGGTGTTGCGCTTGGTCTTGCGCGAGGGCATCGCGCTCATCGCCGCGGGAACGGTGCTGGGCTTTGCCGGCGCGGTGTTCGTATCGAAAGCGCTTGAAGCAGCAACCAGCGCCCTTGCCGATGCAATGGCAATGGGCACCAACGATCCGCGCCTGCTGGTCGGCGCACCCGCCCTGTTAGCCGCTCTGGCTCTGGGAGCCTGCTATGTTCCCGCGCGCGCTGCCGTCCGAATCGACCCACTGAAAGCACTGCGAACGGAGTGAGACGCCGGGGCTGGAACTTCGCGCGTCTCAGGTCTTGTGAACATCGAACGCCCTCAAAGCCGGGATCCCCATCGATTAGGACGAATGCTTTGTCAACCACACACGGGTTCCGGGCGTGCGTGAACACCGCTTGAAGTTTCTCATTCTCTTTGCACTCCGTCCCACGAATCAGTCGTCCCTCAGGGCTCAAGCCCCAAAAGACAATCTTGAGGCGCAAGGCCGGAGCGCGAAGATCACCCCGAAATCCGTGCAGATGCCGCGGCCAAATCGCTTACCCCTCGCTGAAGCCCGAAGCCTTCCAGTTGAGACGCCACGCCTATAGTCCTATTGCCGATTCATTGGCTGGGCGAACTATACTTACGCAAAGCCTATGCGACCTCGCACCCTTGCCACCACTCTGCTTTTGGCCGCGCCGGCCTTTCTTTGCGCCCAAGCCACTGACAAACCCGCTGCCAAGGCATCTGCCAAAATGACTGCCGCACAAATCGAGCAATCCGCCATTATCATTGATACCCACGCTGACACGCCCCAGCGCTTCGTGGATGAGCACTTCGATCTGGGCGATCCGCTCAATGGCGGCAATCTGAATCTGGAGACGATTCGCAAGGGCAACCTGGGCGCGGAGTTTTTCTCGATCTGGGTTGAGCCGAGCATCTACAAAGGCCAGTATGCACGGCGCACGCTGGAGCTGATTGACTCGGTCAAGCAGCAGGTGGCAAAGCATCCAGACCAGATGCTGTTGGTCACCTCGCCGGAAGGCATTGTGCAAGCGCATCGGGAACACAAGTTTGCGGCACTGATGGGGATTGAGGGCGGCCATTCGATCGAGAACTCAATTCCGCTGCTGCGCCAGTATTATGCTCTGGGCGTGCGCTACATGACGCTGACGTGGTCAAACTCGCTGGACTGGGCAGACAGTTCAGGTGACATCACGGACACCTCGATTCCGCACACCCAAGAGGGTCTGACTGAGTTCGGCAAAGACGTGGTGTACGAGATGAACCGGTTGGGCATGATGGTGGATATTTCGCACGTCGCGGACAAGACGTTTTACCGCACGCTGGTGATTACGCGCGCGCCGGTGATTGCATCGCATTCCGGCGCACGGGCACTGTGCGATGCACCGCGCAACATGACGGACGACATGCTGCGGGCGGTGGCCAATTCAGGCGGGCCCGGCTCCAAGGGCGGCGTGGTGCAGGTGAACTTCTTCTCGGGGTTTGTTTCCCAAGCCTATCGGAATGCTGCCAAGGCGCAGTCGGCGGAGGTGGACAAGGCAGTTGCTGACGCGAAGGCAAAAGCCAAGGCCGAAGGCAGCGAGTTCAATTACTCCGACGAGGAAAAGATTCAGCGCAGTTACATGGATAAGATTCCGCGGCCGCCACTATCGATGCTGATTGACCACATCGACCACATTGCGAAAGTTGCGGGCGTGGACCATGTGGGGCTGGGGTCGGATTTCGACGGAGTGAGCGGGCAGTTGCCGGAAGGGCTGAACTCGCCGGCGGACATCCCTAAGATTACCCAGGCACTGGTTGATCGCGGCTACTCCGCTGAGGACTGCAGGAAGATTCTGGGCGGGAATTTGCTCAGGGTGTTCCGCGAGGTGGAAGCTGTCTCGAAGCAGCTGCAGGCAGAAGGCCGACCGCGGATTATCGACAAGCAAGCCAATTGAGAAGGCGGCCAAGCAGGAACTCCTGTTGTGTCCTCGAAAGGGGCCCGGTTCGCGCAGGAGCTTAATGGGGTAATTACACCCGCTTGACATTTCAAAACAGGAGAATATAATCTCCTAATCAGGAGGGTTCGCTATGGCAACCGCAGTAGGCTACTATCCGGCAACCAGGTATACCCCCGAGCCGCTTGTCAATTTCAATTCTTACGACGAGAGAAAGAGGTTGAGCGGTTCCAGTCTTATAGCATTTTTCAAGATCATGGAACTCTGGAAGGTTCGTGATGAAGACACCAAACTGCTCCTCGGCGGTGTCTCCAACGGGCCGTTCTACGAGATGAAAAAGAACCCGAAAGAAAAAGTTCTCGACGTAGACCAGATGTACCGTATCTCCTATCTTCTCGGAATCTTCAAGTCCATCAACATGCTTCACGGACAGCAACTCGCCGACCGTTGGGCTCAGATCCCGAATCATGGTCCGCTGTTTCATGGGCAAAAGCCGCTTCAGTACATGATTGACGGCGGCCCCTCGGCCTTGCAGGATGTACGGCGGCACCTTGAAGGGCAAATTCAGGGAACGTAGAGATGGCAGGTCCAAAGCTCGAACTTACGCAAGGCGGGAGCGGCAATGCCCTCCCGCTTCTTTCTACAATCTCGTTCAAAAAAACCACCAGGTTACTTCAATCGAAATTCAGCCCTGTTGATCCAGCAGAAGCGCCACTTTCCCGACTGTCTGATAATGCAGGTGCTTTGGCAGAAATCAGCCAAGTAGAGAAAAAGACTGATCCTCTGGTGCAAGCTGAGAATAATCTGCTTCCTGGAATCAGCCCACACGAGCTTGTCGCCCATGTTCCGTTTGCCAGCGTCATCAACGCCGCATTTACATACACCAGTGATGGTGGCTCTCGATTTAACAATAAAGATCGAGGCGCATGGTATGCGGCGAAAGGCGTTGTTACATCTCAGGCTGAAGTGATTTTTCACGCCACCGCCAGGTTGGCTGCTATGGGAGAGTTCAACGACGAGATCTCGTATGACGAGTACCTTGCGGATTTTTCAGGCGATTATCACGATCTGCGGATTAGCCCAGGTTTTGAGGCCGCTCTGGCCCCGGGCAGTTATGTCCAGTCGCAAATACTGGCTGAGGCGTTGCTGGCCTACGGTTCCCTCGGAATTGTGTATCCCAGTGTTCGTCATACTGGCGGCGTCTGCATCGCAAGCCTCCGGCCGGCACTCGTGACTCATGTTCGCAAGGGTCGGACGTTCAGGTTCAGCTGGTCCGGGAGTCCGAAACCTGCCATTGAACTCGTGGGTGCCGCGCGGAAATAGCCGCCACTCCAGCATGAGGAGAATCAACCAGCCAAGCTGGTTCCTCTGCGGTGTGCCGCCTGAATGCGCAAGTCGTTTACACCGGTCCTGCGAAGCGCAATGGCGGCACCAACGGATCGCATCATCGCTGCTACAGCCCGTGTTTATGGACACACCGCTGCTCAACGGCACGAAAAGCCATTGGACGATGCCAAAGATGGGTATATGGGGGAGGTGAGGCTTGGTTTAAGCCGCCCTGTCACCTGCCATGTGCCAGGCACTATACTGGACGCTCACAAGATCCCCTTTCGGAGCTGTTCAATGAAGTGCTTTTCCTGTTTCAGAGCCGTAGCCCTGGCGGCTGCTGTTTTTGTTGCTCCCTTGTCGCTCACTGCCGACGACGCGAAGACGGATAAGACGACCGACAAGTCTACCGAGAAAACCGCAGACAAACCCGCGGAAACCACGCCTCCGGGCGACTCAACGACGCAAGGCACAGTGGATGCGGGCGGACAGCACATTGCTTATACGGCCATTGCCGGCACACTCACCGTGGGCGCAACGGACGTAGAGGATGCACAGCTTGGAATGGATGGCAAGCCGCAGGCAGGAAGCCAGCTGGCCAACTCCCAGCCGAAAGAAGCCAAGGATGCAAGCCCAATGGCACGTATATTCTACGTGGCCTACTTCAAGAAAGACGCGAAGGCCGAACAGCGGCCGATTACTTTCTGTTATAACGGAGGCCCCGGCAGCTCGACGGTGTGGCTGCACATGGGTTCACTGGGACCGAAGCACGTGGTGACGGATGGCGACCAACACCTGCCGGCAGCGCCATACAAGCTTGTGGACAACGCCAATTCCCTTCTGGATACCAGCGACCTGGTGTTCATCGACATGCCGGGCACTGGATTTGGACGGCTCACCGGCAAGGATCCCGACAAGGCGTTCTGGGGCATCGACGAGGACGGCAACGCGTTTGCTCGCTTTATTGCGCGGTTCATCACCAAGTACAACCGCTGGAACTCGCCCAAATACATCTTCGGCGAGAGCTACGGAACGACGCGTTCCGCAGTGCTGGCAGACATTCTCCAAAACAGCAAGAACATCGACCTGAACGGTGTGATCCTGCTGTCGCAGATCTTCAATTTTACGACGGACATTGACGGACCGAGCGGCAATCCTGGGGTTGATCTTCCGTACGTGCTGGCGCTGCCCACCTATGCCGCCACGGCGTGGTACCACAAGAAACTTCCGCAACAGGCGCCGGCTCTGGAGCCGTTTCTAAAGGACGTGGAAGAGTTTGCCATGGGACCCTACACCCATGCGCTGGCTCTGGGAACCGACATCAGTGCGGAGGAGAAGCAGGCGACTGCCGAGAAACTGCATGAGTACACGGGACTGACAGTTGCCTATCTGCTGCGAGCGAACCTGCGCGTGAGTGGCGGCGAGTTTGAAAAGACGCTGCAGGAAGATCAGGACCTGACGACGGGCCGGCTGGATACGCGCTTTTCCGGGCCGAATCTCAATCCGCTCAGCGAGAATGCGGAATACGATCCGCAAAGCTCGGCCATCTCTTCGGCGTATGTGGCGCTTTTCAACGATTATGTGCGACGCGACTTGAAATATGGCGACGGGCAGACGTATTTGCCGGAAGCGCAATTTGGCAGCGCGCAGTGGGATTTCAAGCATAACGGGAATACGGTGAGCGTGAACGTGGCTCCGGATCTGGCCGAAGCGCTGAAGACCAATCCGCGGCTCCACGTGATGGTGAATGGCGGCTATTACGATCTGGCTACCCCTTTCTTCGCCGCGCAATATGAGGAGAAGCACCTGCCCATTCCCCAGTCGCTGGCAAAGAACATTGAGTATGACTGGTATGAATCAGGCCACATGGTTTACGTGCGCGACGAAAGCCTGAAGCAGTTGCATGACCGGGTGGCGGCATTCATCAAGAGCACGTCGCCACAGGCCAATTAGGCCTGTGGCCGGGCGAGCTGACAACGGCCCTGGCTCGGCGCTGAAATAGTTCAGGGGGGTGAAAAGAAAACACCATGCTCAGCGAAACTCAGGTCAAAGAATTTGCTGATGATTGGGTGCGCGCATGGAATGCGCATGATCTGGACGCCATTCTCTCGCACTATGCGCCGGAGATAGAGCTGACATCGCCGGTGGCAGTCAGGCTCTTGAACGATTCCTCCGGAACTGTAAGAGGTCCGATTGCGTTGCGCCAATATTTTAGGCGAGGGTTGGAGGCATACCCCAACCTGGCGTTTGAACTTCAGGAGGTGATGTGGGGGCTTTCGAGCGTGATTCTCCGCTACAAAAACCAGACCGGCTCGACAACCGGTGAGTACATGGAACTCGATGCGCGGATGAAGGTGCGCCGGGTGGTGGCGAACTATAGCAGTTAGACCAAGCGGCTGTTGATCGCGACCAAGAGCGTTTTCGTCTGAAAACGCAGAGAGCCTTCCTGGCAAACGGGTGCCTGGATCTCTCGCAACTCCAGAGTGCATCGCAGCGGCAAGTAGGTACATCTACTCCGCCTTCATCAGCGTACTTATCAGTAAGTCCCTGCGTTGGCTAGCGTTGTCATCCGAGTAGCGCAAAACATGCATCCAGGCAAAGAATGCGCCCACGGCCAACGCCAGGAATATGGGCACTGGTAGCCACCGGTTCTGCAAAGACCAGCAGAGCTCCTGTATCTTTCCACCCAGTTGAACCGAAGCGAATTCGCATCGTTGCCCGGTGACCAGAAGCGCACCCCCCCCATGCACGGCTCTTTGCCGCTCCTGAAAGCTCCCCGATCAGGAATTCGGGAAATGCGTCGCATTCCGCAGTGGGAGTGTTTTTCATTTCCCCTCCGCCGGACTCTTGCCTGCTGAGGTTCGATCATTCCCTGGTATGTTCCACGAGGGGCGCAAATCATATAGCGCTTACAATCAGTTACTTATAAGCATATTGCACTTCTTTTGTAGCAACTTCAACTTGCACCAGAGCTCTCGTTAGGCGAATATAAGGCGAATACAAATGCCTTCTGCCGCCACAATCCGAGCACAAGTCGAAGCTGCCCTCGCTGACCGCATACCGTCGGCGCTCCGCATCGCGCCGCGCGCGATTCGTCCGGTCCTGAGCTCTGGCATTGGTTCCGTGGATAGCCTTCTCGACGGTGGACTGCCCGTTGGCGCAATCACGGAGATCGTCGGAGCTGAGTGTTCCGGGCGCACTTGTTTCACACTCTCTTTTCTGGGCCGGCTGACGCAGGCAGGAAAAGTCTGTGCCTGGATAGATGTCTCCAATGCCTTGCAGCCGGAGTCTGTGGCGGCGGCTGGAGTCCAGTTATCCCGAATGCTCTGGGTACGCTGCTGGACAGGCGGCCAGAGTCAGGTTCAGGATCTGCCGCAACAGAAATTCGCACTCCCGGGAAAATACCTCATACCGCCTCCAGCAAAACAGGGGTTGCATGGAGGCGGTTGCGGAGCACATCCGCGTACCGAGGTGAAGGGACTTTCCGAAGCCGTAAGCAGCCTGCTGAGAGCAGACGTGACCGCGCCGCACCCGGCGCCACCGTTCGATCGAGTGCGGACGGAAAGAGCGCAATTTGAACCCAACGCCCTTCGGCTCCCATCAGTCTCTCTCCAAGGGAAAAATACCCCTGCTAAACCGTGGTCGCGCATCGACCAGGCGTTACGGGTGACAGACTTGCTTTTACAAGCTGGCGGTTTCAGCGCCATTGTGCTCGACATGGCCGGGATTGCGCCGGAGTTCAGTTCCCGCGTACCTCTGGCCACATGGTTCCGTTATCGAGCCGCAGCGGAGAAAAGCCAGACAAGCGTTCTCCTTTTGACCCAGCACGCTTGTGCGAAAACTAGCGCAGAGCTTGTGCTTCAAATCCGCTCGAACAGCATCCATCAGCAGCAGACTGTGTTTACCGGCGTCGAGCATCAAATCGAAGTTTCCCGGCAACGAATCGCAGGCGGATTTGGGCACCAAGAACCCACCAACGTCATTCCACTTCGCAAGCCGCCCCAGAGAGCGATGAGCGCCAGTTTCCAAGCCAGCACCGCATGGGCAGGCCGCGGATGAGAACTCCAGATGAACTCTATGCCTGTGTCTATGCCAAGGAGTTTCCGGCACAGGCCATGCTCCGTCTACGGCCTGAACTGCACGACAAGCCGTGCGCGATCCTTGCCGGCGAACCGCCTCTGCAAGCTGTCTGTGCCATGAATCAAAAGGCTCGAAGCCTGGGAGTGTCCCATGGGATGACGAAAGTAGAACTTGAGACAATTGCCGCCGTTGCTCAGCTGCGGCGTTCAACCGTAGAGGAGCAAACAGCGAGAATCGCACTGCTGGAAGGTGCAGGTACGTTCTCGCCTCGTATTGAGGATCGAACGCAGGATGGTTCGTTCTGTTGTGTGATCGATATCGCCGGAACCGAGAAACTGCTCGGTCCTCCGGAGATCTTGTCTCGCGCGCTGGAATCGAGACTAAAAGCGATTGGCATCACCGGTAGCATCGCGGTCAGCGCCAACTTCCATGCTGCACTCTGCCTGGCACGCGGGATCTGCTCGCGCTCTGCCATTTTGATTGTGCCGCCCGGAACTGAGAGCACGGCTTTAGCCTCATGTCCTCTCTCCGTACTGGAATTGCCAGAGCAACAAGCCGAGACATTTTCACTCTGGGGGATACGCACCCTGGGGATGCTGGCGGAACTGCCTGAGAAGGAATTGATCGCCCGAATGGGCCAAGCCGGCAAGAGGTATCGCCAGTTGGCGCGGGGCCAGTTCCCTCACCTTTTTCTGCCCGTCGAACCGGCTTTCGTTCTTGAAGAGCGAATGGAACTGGATACGCCGGTCGAGGCTTTTGAGGCGCTACTGTTCGCCGTTGGACTGATGCTCGAGCAAGTCACCCGACGGGCAACAGCAAGAGTGCTGGCGCTTGCCTCGGTCACGCTTACGCTCATGCTTGAGGGGGGAACGTCTCATGCTCGCACGGTTCGTCCGGCCTTGCCGACCAACGATCGACAGCTCTGGATCAAGCTGCTTCACCTTGACCTTGAATTGCATCCCCCCCAGGCCGCGGTACTTGCTCTCAGGCTCAAAGCCGATCCCGGCAACACCAGCAAGGTGCAGCTTGGCTTGTTCTCACCACAGGTACCCGACCCCCTGCGTCTCGACGTGACGCTTGCCCGCATCCGAGCGATTGTGGGCGAAGAAAATGTCGGCAGTGCTGTCCTGAAGGACACGCACAAGCCCGACGAACTCTACATCAAGCCGTTCGCGGCTGACTCGTCCTTCACCGCGCAGCAGGCACCCCAGACAAGCCGGTCCGCCGTCCGCCAGCTTCGCCCCGCAGAGAACGCGGTTGTCAGCTTGCATGATTCGCGCCCCCAAGCCTTCACCTTCAGAGAAAAGCGATACGCGGTGGAACATGACTACGGCCCATGGCTGATGGGCGGCGATTGGTGGAACTCAGCCCAGTGGGGCTTCGAGCAATGGGATCTGTTGGGCCGTTCCCAGGACGGCGCATTGCTCTGCTGCTGTCTGGCGAGAGAGCCGGCCACGAATCGCTGGCAAGTGGTGGCACTCTATGACTGATCGCTATGTGGAACTACACGCCGCCAGCGCCTTCAGCTTCCTCGAAGCAGCGTCCCAGCCGGAACAGTTGACCAAGAGGGCTGCCGAATTGGAGATGCCGGCCATGGCTCTGCTCGATCGCAATGGTGTCTACGGTTCGGCACGCTTCCATGCGAGCGCAAAGCGCAATGGCATCCGCGCCCACGTCGGAGCCGAGATTGCCGCCGCCGACTTCGGCTTGCGCCTCAGGCCTCCGTGGTGGCTCCCGCAGCAGCATCTCGCCACCCCTGCCCGTCTCTCGCTCCTCTGCGAATCGAGAGCCGGGTACCAGAACCTTTGCCAACTCATTACGCAGTTCAAGATGCGGGAGCAGACCAAGTCTGAAGGCGCGGCCACCACGAGGGACTTCGAGCAGTACACCTCCGGCCTTGTCTGCATGACGGGTGGGGACGAAGGCCCGCTTGCCGCAGCTCTGGCTCATGGCGGCGAGGAGGCCGGCCGAGAAGCCGTCCAGAGGCTGATACAAATCTTCGGCCCCACACGCGTTTACGTCGAAGTGCAACGGCACTATGAGCGAGAGCAGGAGTGGCGCAACCAGTCCGCGCTCCGCATCGCAAGCTCGCTCAAGCTGCCCGTCATCGCTACCAACGGCGTCCGCTACGCAACCGCCTACGAGCGCGAAGTACTGGACATTTTCACGTCGATACGAAACCACACCGACCTTGACAATGCAGGCCGTCTGCTCGCGCTCAACAGCCAGCGGCACATCCGTTCGGCAGCAGAGATGACGGCTCTGTTCGCCGATACCCCGGGTGCCGTCGAGAACACGGTCGAACTTTCCTCGCGACTTACATTCGAGTTGAGCGATCTCGGCTACGAGTTTCCGCGCTACCCCGTCTCCGAGGACGACACGATGGACACCTTTCTACGAAAGCGTGTTGCCGAGGGTGTCAGACGACGCTACGGGCCGAAGAACGATCAAGACTTGCTGGAACGGGCAAACAGGCAAGTAGACCATGAACTGGCCCTTATCGCAAAGCTCGGATTCGCCGGTTACTTCCTGATCGTTTGGGACATCGTTCAATACTGCAAGCGCAACGGCATCCTCATCCAGGGACGCGGCAGCGCGGCGAACTCAGCCGTTTGCTACGCGCTCGAAATTACCGCTATCGACCCGGTTGGCATGGAGCTGCTCTTCGAGCGGTTCCTGAGCGAGAACCGCGGCGAGTGGCCTGACATCGACCTCGACCTTCCCTCTGAAGAGAAGCGAGAACAGGCCATCCAGTATGTCTACCAGCGTTACGGCGAACTGGGAGCGGCCATGACTGCCAACGTCATCACGTACAGGGGCAAGTCCGCGGCTCGCGAAGTCGGCAAGGCTCTGGGCTTCGACCAGGAATCGTTAAGCAGGTTGTCAAGCCTCGTCAGCCATTGGGAGTGGCACGGCAAGAACGACACAATGGCACACTGCTTTCAAAACGCCGGCTTCGATATCCGTCATCCGCGCATCGCCAAGTATCTCGAACTCTGTATGCGCGTGCAGGACTTGCCGCGCCACCTCGGCCAGCACTCGGGAGGCATGGTCATCTGCCAGGGACAGTTGGATCGAGTCGTGCCATTGGAGCGCGCCTCCATGCCAGGGCGCACTGTCATCCAGTGGGACAAAGAGGATTGCGCCGACCTAGGCATCATCAAGGTGGACCTGCTGGGTCTCGGCATGATGGCCGTGCTCAAGGACTGCCTCGAGTTGATCCCCGAACACTACGGCGAGAGGATCGACCTTGCACAGTTACCCGAAGATCCGGAGGTGTACAGAACGCTGCAACGGGCCGATACCGTAGGGATGTTCCAGGTGGAAAGCCGCGCCCAGATGGCGTCATTGCCGCGGAATAATCCGGACAAATTCTATGACCTTGTCGTCCAGGTGGCCATCATCCGTCCCGGCCCTATTGTCGGGAAGATGATGCACCCCTATATGCGGAGGCGGCAGAACAAGGAAGCCGTCACCTATCCCCACCCTTCCCTGGAACCGGTACTGAGGCGGACTCTCGGCGTGCCCCTCTTTCAGGAACAGTTGCTACGCATCGCCATGACCGTTGCCAACTTCTCCGGCGCCGAAGCAGAGGAGCTTCGCCGCGCAGTCGGCATGCGGCGTTCGTGGGAGCGTATGAAGAACCTTGAGGGCAAGCTCCGTGAGGGAATGACGGCAAACGGCATCGCGCCGAGCATTCAGGAGAACATCATCGACAACATCAGCTCGTTCGCCCTGTACGGGTTCCCTGAATCCCATGCTGCGAGCTTTGCGCTGATCGCTTATGCCTCGGCCTACTTCAAGGTCAGGTATCTGGCAGCCTTTACCGCCGCCATCCTGAACAACCAACCAATGGGCTTCTATGCCCCTGCTGTGCTCGTCAAAGACGCACAGAGGCATGGCCTGCGGATCAAGCCAATCGACGTTCAGGCATCCGATTGGGCCTGCACCATCGAGCACGAGAACGATGGCGCTCTATCGCTTCGACTGGGATTGGGCTATGCGAAGGGGTTGACGAGGCAATCGGCTGAATCGATTTCGAATTCCCGCATGATGGACGGCCTATTCGGCTCGGCCGAAGACCTCGCTTTACGCGTTCAGTCGCTCAACCGCAAAGAGCTTACCTTGCTTGCCCGCATCGGAGCGTTGAACAACCTAGACGGGATCAGCCATCGACGCGATGCTCTCTGGCAGGTCGAACGTGCCGGGAAGATGGAGGGACCTTTATTACGTCAGCAGAGCGAATGGCTGCGGGAGAAATCCCCATTCCTGCCGCTCCGACAGATGAACACCGAAGAGCGTCTCGTCGCTGACTATAGCGGCACCGGCCTTACGATTGGCAAGCACCCGATGGCTTTTCGCCGGCCCGAGTTGCGCCAACAGAGAATACTCTCGGCTCAGGAATTAAAAGAGCGCCAGGATGGGGAGTATGTCCGCACTGCCGGCTGGGTTATTGCACGACAGCGACCAGGAACGGCAAAAGGTTTCATATTCCTCTCGATCGAAGATGAAACCGGTATTGCCAACGTCATCGTTACTCCCGATCTTTATGAGCGGCAGCGGCTGATCGTAACGCGAACGAAGCTTCTAATGGCCGAAGGAATTCTTCAGAATCAAGACGGGGTCATTCACATCAAAGCAAAGCGCCTCTCAGCCTTGACAGACAGCGCCCTGGCGATGCGCTCCCGTGACTTCCATTGAGGACTAGTGCGCCAATCTTGCTTCCCTAATCCCATCCTCAGCGGACATCGAGATCAACAGGGGGCAAGCGAGACAAGGGCAGAAGCCATTGCGGAGGGGCACTCCGCGCCGGCTTCCATGTCCAGGCTCAGGCAGGATTCTGCACAACAGCAGGCCGCTCCAGGCGCATCGCTTCCGCAGTGACATCGGTGTACTTCAGACCAGCGCCGGTATTGAAAAGCACCACGCGATCGGTCGGCTGAAGCGTTCCATCGGCGAGCAGCTTGTCGTAGGCGGCGGTGACCGACGCGCCTTCGGGCGAGAGAAAGATTCCCTCGTTGCGTGCCCAGTCGAGAATCGAAGCCAGGATCGTCCCGTCCGAGATCTCCAGGGCAATGCCCTCGGAGGCACGAAGGATCTCAAGCATGATGGCATCGCCGTAAGGCTTGGGAACACGCAGACCCGATGCGAAGGTAGAAGCGTTCTGCCACATCTGGCAGACGTCAGCCCCCTGATCAAAGGCGCGCACGACCGGCGCGCATCCGGAGGCCTGGACAGCAATCATTCTTGGGCGCTTGCCGGGCTTGACCCAGCCCAGGTATTCGAGCTCTTCAAATGCTTTCCACATTCCAATAAGCCCAACGCCGCCACCGGTGGGGTAGAACACGGCGTCCGGGTACTCCCAGCCCAACTGCTCTACGAGCTCGTACCCCATAGTCTTCTTCCCTTCAATGCGAAAGGGTTCTTTCAAGGTGGAGATATCGAACCAGCCTTCGTGTTGCCTGCGCTCGTTTACGATACGGGCGCAGTCGGAGATCAGCCCATCGACGAGGGTCACATTAGCCCCATAGGCAATGGCCTCGACATAGTTGGCGAAAGGTACGTCCTGAGGCATGAAGATGTGCGCTTGGATTCCCGCCGCGGCGGCGTAGGCGGCCAGTGCTCCTGCTGCATTTCCGGCAGACGGTACGGCGAGCTTCTTGAGACCAT